>NZ_BAAKJE010000061.1:0-65130 GCF_059704565.1 Massilia sp. NBRC 108631 | reverse complement strand
GGCATCGCCAACTCGATCCTGATCAAGATCAACCAGATCGGCACCCTGACCGAGACCTTCGCCGCCATCGAAATGGCCAAGCGCGCCGGCTACACCGCCGTGATTTCGCACCGTTCGGGCGAAACCGAAGACTCGACCATCGCCGACATCGCGGTGGGCACCAACGCGCTGCAGATCAAGACCGGTTCCATGTCCCGCTCGGACCGCATGGCCAAGTACAACCAGCTGCTGCGCATCGAGGAAGACCTGGGCAACACCGCCAGCTATCCTGGCCGCGCGGCGTTCTACAACCTGCGTTAATTCTTGGGCGCTTGCGCCGGTATCGGCGCTGGCGCCTGACTCCCGGCGGCAATATAGCGCCGCATCAGCTGCCATTGCTCGCGGAAGGCCAGGTAGGCCTTCTGCGACGCTTGCGGGCGTTCTCCGCCCAGCTTCCGCTCCATGATGTCCCTGCTACCCGCATTCAGGAACCAGCTCATGGGCGGCTCTTTCTCTCCCGTCACCTTGGGATAGCGCAGTTCGACGACGCGCTGCTCCGCGCAGCCGCCCAGGATGCGGATGGCTTCCGCCTCGGCTGCGTGTGCGCGCGCGTTCCTGCTTTGGTACAAGGCCAGCGGCGGTATCGTCAGTTCCGCCAGCAGCGGCGTTTTCGCTGCGGCGGGGCAGGTGCTGGTGCTGCCCGTGGCCGCGCTGCCGGTCGCCGCACCGGCTTGCGCGGTGGCTTGGGCATTGGCTTTGCTGGCCGCCGCGTCGCTGGCGTCGTGCTTGCAGATGTTCTCCTTGTTGCCTTTGCACAGCCATTCGTGTTCCCACGCCGGATCGTTTTCGATGACGATGACGACCACCCGGTCGTTCGGCCCCAGCAGGTCCTTTTCGGCATGCAGCCGGTTGAGGATGGTGTTGATGGTGGCCACGCCCGAGTTCTCGAAGTAGCCGCCGTCCACCAGGTAGTCCCACTCCGCGCGCGGACTGCGGGTGTACACCAGCCCGCCCGGACTGATATAGGGGAAGCGCGCGCTGTTGTGGACCGCGCCTGCCAGCGTGAGGCGGCTGGTGTCGAGCCGCTTGTCGAGCAGGTCGTAGGCTTCCGGCGGCAGGAAATCCAGGCTGGACTGCACCACGCGCTTGCCGTCGCTGACCGAGGCCGCGTTCAGTATCAGGTGGGGCAGGGCGTCCCGGCCCTGCTTCAGCGCGGGCAGCTTGCGCGTGAACCAGTCCGCAGCCGGGTCGTCAGGCATCAGCCGGCGCCAGTCCTCGGCCCAGCTTTCCTCCAGCCCGCGCGAGCGGTCGCAGCCGGTGCAAGGGAGCGGCGAAAAGCGCGCCAGCGCGTCCGGGTAGAGCATGTAGCCGATGGCTGGCGCCAGGAAGTCCTTGCCGAGGAATTCGAGCAAGGTGCGCGGCAGCGGCGCGCTTTCCTGGCCTGGCCTGCTGGCCAGTGCGCCGGCGAAGGCGGCCAGCCCCAGGCTGCCGCCGGACACGCCGCTCATGGCGTAGATATTGGGCGCGAAGCTGCGCCCGCTGGCGCGCGCGAAATTCTCCAGCTCCCACAGCATGGCGCCGGTCCAGTAGGCCGCGCGCGAAGCGCCGCCGGCGGAGGCCACCAGGTAGATCGGCTGGCCGGGGCGTGCAGCGTCGTGTTTCATCTTCCATTCGCGGAAATCGGCGATCAGCTTGTCCGGCGCGCCATGTTCCGCATCCGGGGCGGGCGCTGCCGACTGCGCCACCAGGTGGTTCTCGTTGCTGAACGAGGCGCCCAGGGCCAGTGCGAACGGCAGCAGCGTGAGCGCCGGCCAGCCCAGGCTTTTGGGCACGTACATCAGCGCGATACTGCCGAACAAGGTCCAGCCGCCCAGCGCGGCCAGCAGCAGGGCGGGCGAGCCGACCGCGCGCGCGGCGTCGGCCTTGCCAATCAGCACGGCTAACAGCAGCAGCCAGGAGGTCGCCACCATGGCCGCCATCATCACCACGGCGAGCGTGCCCAGCTTGTCGAAACGGGGATACGGGCAGTCGGGGCGATGCGCCCAGCCTGCAACGCCGAACAGCTTTTTGCGCACCACCACGAAGGCCAGGAAGAGACAGGACAAGATCGCCATCGGCAGCCAGTACAGCGGCGAATGCTGGCCGCCGAAGGCGAAATACAGTGTCATCGGAATGCAGCTCATCAGGCCTAGCAGGCGCGGCAGCCAGCACACCAGCGCCGTCGCGAAGCGCGGGCTGACGCAGTCGCCGATGTCGTCCAGCGGGAAGCGTTTGCCCAGCATGATGCGCGCGCAATACCAGGCGGTGAACGCCCAATAGGCCAACGCGAGCAGGAAGTACCAGTACCTGGCCTCGGTCCAGAATGCGCCGCTGTCGAAGCTTTGCACGGCCTCCAGCGTTTCGCGCGCCTGGGGCAGCTTCAGCAGGACGAAATTGCCCACGCCGACCGTGATCAAGGGAAAGAAGCACAGGGACAATGCGCGGCGCGCAAACGCTGTGCGGGTGACTTGCGTAGCGGGCATGCCAACCTCCACGAAAGCGTGACTGAAGCAGTGCCGCCTACCTTACCGCATAATCGTCATGCCGAGATACGCGAATTGTCACGCTGCGCGCCGTAGCGGCTTAGCCGGGCGTGGATGCGGCCGCCTGCACGTCGTGCAGCGGCAGCCGGATGGCGAAGCGGCTGCCTTTGCCCGGCCCTTCGCTGTGGGCCGCCACGCTGCCGCCGTGCAGTTCGACGATCTTGCGCACCAGCGCCAGACCCAGTCCCAGGCCGCCATCGGCCCGGTCCGGCCGGCGCACGCCTTGCGAGAACAGGTCGAAGATGCGCGGCAGCAGGCCGGCTTCGATACCGCTGCCGTTGTCGCTCACGGTCAGCAGCAGGTCGCCGCCGTCGCGCACGGCCTCGATCCGGATCTCGGATTGCGGCGGCGAATACTTGATGGCGTTGGCCAGCAGGTTGGCCAGCACCTGCACCAGCCGTATCGCGTCGCCGTTCACCCATAGCTCTTCGGCCATGGGCGCCACCGTCAGCGTATGTTGCTGGCCGGCGGCCATGCTGCCGGTCTGCTCGACCGCGCTGGCGATCACCGGCTGGATGCTGAGCGGCTTGCGGTCCAGCGAAATCAGCCCGCGCGTGACGCGCGACACGTCCAGCAGGTCATTGACCAGCCGGTTCATATGGCTGCTCTGGCGTGCGATGACCGCGCTGGCCTGGCGCAGCTGCTGCTCGCTCAGGCCCGGCATGGCCAGCATGTGGGCCGCCACGCTGATGGGCGCCATCGGGTTGCGCAGCTCGTGGCCCAGCATGGCCAGGAATTCGTCCTTGGCGCGGTTTTGCGCGTCCGCCACTTCGCGCGCGTGCTGGGCCTGCACCAGCAGCCGTTCGCGCTCGGCGGCCGCTTCGGCCAGCAGGTGCGCGGCCTGGTAGATGCTCTCGCCCAGTTCGTCCACTTCGGCGATGCCGGATGGCACGGGGCGCTTGGGCGGTGCCGAACCGATGGCGCCCGCCGCTGCGCTGGTCTGCGCGATGGCCTTGGCGATGCGTGCGCTGATGGCCCAGGCGGTGGCCACCGCCAGCAGCAGCGCCATCAGCAGGCCCAGGCCGGATAGCAGCGCAATGCGGCGCGCATTGCCGTCGATGCGGTCTTCGCCGGCGGTGATCACCACCCACCAGTTGGACATGCGGGACGAGGCCAGCACGGCGTAGCCGTCTTCTTGCATGGGCACCAGGCCGGTTTGCCCGGCGCGCATGGCAGCGGCGATGGCCGGCGGCGCCGGCGCGCCGATGTCGGTTTGCGGCCGGTTGGACTGGATCAAGCGGGCCTTGCTGTCGTAGATCCGGTAGGTCGTGCCTTCGTCATCCGGCGGCGGCAATGCCTTGGCCATCAGGGCTGCTTCGAAGGCATAGCTCATCACGTAGTGGCGGTCCTCGGCCAGCGCGAACGGATACTCCAGCGCCACCATGGGCTTGCGCGTGACGGGACCGGTCATCAGGTCCGTCACCGACACCTTGGCCGTGCCCAGCAGCTTGCCGATGCGTTCGCGCTCGGCGCGCGTGTCCGGCAGCACCGAGCCTTCCGGCAGCGCCGTATTGACGCGCTGCTGGCCGTTGGCGTCGTACAGCACCAGGTTGGCGTCGCGCCCGTCCATCAGCGCATGGGCCTTGCCGGCGAACGCTTCCATCTGCTCGGCTTCCAGCTTGCCCGAGGTGCTCAGCGCGCGCATCAGGCCGGCTGCCTCGTTCCACTGCGCGTCCACCGCCACCGAGGTGGCGCGCGCCGCTTCCTGCAGGCTGCGCACGCCCGCGTCGCGCTCGGCGTCGACCAGGCGCGCCAGCGGTGCGGCGAAGAACACCACCACGGGGACCAGGGCAACCGTGATGGTCAGGGCGAGCAGGGAACGAACTTTCATTGCAGCAGTTGCGGCTGAATGCAACTTATAATTATCTTAACTGCAACATTATATATGACACGGGGCGGCGCACCCTTAGAATTTCATCTCCAGGTTGGCCTGGAAGCGCGCCGAACCGGGCGTGCGGGTCCAGGTGCGGCTGCCGCCGTTGCTGTCGAGGTATTGCGAGTCGCCGATGCTGTCCTCGCCCAGCGCATTGCTGACGGCCAGCCGCAGCTGGTAGCCGGGGCGGAGCTTGTACAGCAAATAGGCTTCCAGCTCGCGCCGCGCCTGCAGCTGGCTGCTCTGCTGCTCGGAAACGCGCACCGGGCCGCCCTGGCGGTAGGACAGGCTGGCGCCGGCGCTGTATTTGTCCTCGCGGTAGTCGCTGCCCAGCACCACGCTGAGCGGAATCTGCTGGTCCAGGCGGTTGTCCGGACCGGGCACGGAATCGACCCGCGACCAGTTGCGGTTGACGCTGGCGCGGAAGTCGAAGCCCGGCCCGTCCTTCAGGATGGCCTTGAGCGGGAACTTCAGCTCCACGTCCAGCGAGCGCACGGTGGCGCTGCCGTCGTTGAGCGGCTGCACCAGCCAGTAGCCGCGCCCGTCCTGCGTCAGCTTGCTGCGGATGTAGTCCGAGATGCGGCGCTGCGAGGTGCCGACCGAGAATACGGCGCCGGGTGCGAAGAAATGCTCGTAGGTCAGGTCCACGCCGGTGGCCAGTTCCGGCTTCAGGTCGGGATTGCCGCTGTAGTCCGGGTTGAAGCGCGTGTTCAGGTCGGACTCGTAGCGGCGCGCGCTGAGCTGGCCGGTGTTGGGCGCCTTGAAGGTGCGCGTGAGCGCCAGGCGCAGCTGGCGGCCGCTCTTGTCCGGGAATTTGTAGAGGGTTTGCGCCACGGGACTGAGCACGCTGTTGCGCGACTGCGTGGCTTTCAGGCCGGTGCCGGAACTGTCGGTCTCGATGGATTCCCAGCGCGCGCCCAGGTAGACCGACCAGTCCTTGCTTACGTTCCACTCGTCCTGCGCGTAGACGGCGGCCTTGGTCACGACGGGGTTGAACTCTTCCTCGATACGGTCCGGCGCCAGGCCGATGATGCCTTCCACGCGGCGGTTGCTGTCTTCCGAACCCTGGCGGCTGACTTCCCAGCCTGTGGACAGCGCGTGGCCGTCGAATACGGTGCGGGTGTATTTGCCGGTGGTGCCGGAGTGCGTGAACTGCGACGAGGTGGCGCCTTCCCGCAGCAGCACGGTCCTGCGGTCCGCCGTGTAGGAGGTGGAGCGGCTGTCGCCGTCGGCGCTGGCGCGGCCGATGTTGGCCTTGGCGTCCAGCTTGCCGCCGGCGATTTTCGCCACCCAGTTGACGTCGACATTGCCGTAGGTGGAGCGGTTGCTGCCCGTGCCCTGGCGGTCCACATAGTCCGGCTGCGGGAAGCTGCCGGCACGGTTGCTGGTCAGCGTGCCGGACCCGTAGCCGGACCGCTGCGACTGGATGTAGGAGCTGAGATTGAACTGATCGTCGTTCTCCAGCTTCCAGTTCAGGCGCGGCGATATGCCGATCGAGGCCGAGTCGTTGCTCTGGCGGGTCGCTTTGTCGCGCAGTTGCAGCACCTGGCCGGACGGCGCCGTGAACTGTTCGGTGCTCTGGTTGGGGTTTTTGCCGAGAAAGCGCGAAGCGACGCCATTCAGGTACCAGGACAGCCTGCCGTCGCGGTCGGCCAGCGTGCCGTTGACGAACACATTGCGCTGCTGCCCGGAGCGCGCGGTGTTGATGCGCAGGTCGCGCTGCGGCTTGGACACCACTTTTTTCAGGATGATGTTGATGCTGCCGGCGATGGCCTGCATGGAATGCTCGGCCGTGGCGGCGCGCACCACCTCGATCCGTTCGATCTGGTCCGGCGCCAGGGTGTCCATGGTGAAGCCCGGAGGCGGGCGTTCGCCGTTCACCATGATCTGCGTATAGCCGTTGCCCAGGCCGCGCATGCGGATCGCATTGCCGATCACCGTCACGCCGGGCGCGCGTTTCAGCACGTCGAACACATTGGTGTCGCCGTATTTGATGATTTCCTCGTGGCTCATCACGGTCTTGCTGGCCGTGTCATCGCGGCGCGCATCGTAGGCGTCGGCGCTACCCTTGACCTCGACCTTGGTGATGGCGGGTTCCGGCGCGGCGGCCTTGGCGGGGGCGGCTTGAACAGCATCCTTGACGGCAGGCTTGGCTGCAGGCTGCTGGGCCAGGCCGGCGGTGGCCGTTCCGAGCAGGGCGGCCGCCAGGGCGATGGGGGTGAGGCGCAGGTTCATTTCGTGGCTCGGATATGACAAACGCGGCAATTATCATCCGGGCCTGCTAAATTGGCAACATTCTTTTGGTGCAATACCGAAATGCTCACGCATTTGATCGGGCGGGAAGGGCAGGGGGCGGCCGTGCGCCGCCCCCGCCCCGGCCGTTACGGCTGCGGGTCCCAGCCGGCGCTACTGTTAAATGCGCCGAACACCAGCTTGCGGGTGGCGAAGCCGGCCGCCACGTCGCCCGCGCTGAGCTGGAAGCCGCCCACGCGTGCGGCCAGGTTGAGCGGATTGCCCGCCAGGTCGGTGCTGCCGAACTCGCGCCAGCCGCTGGCGGCGGTCGGCGTCACCGGATTGGGCGCCGGCTGGCCGTTTACGCCCAGGCCGGCCCAGCCGGCAGGGGCCACGTGGCTGTCCATCTTGCAGTTGATGAAAGCGATGTTGTCCCAGGTGGCGGTGCCGCCCGGGCTGCGCGCCAGCCAGGTGGCGCCGTTCGGCACATCGCCGTGCAGCGGACCCGGGCCGGGGCCGTGCGTCAGGCTGCTGTTCAGGAACACGAAGCCTTTGTCGCCCGCATTGGGCACGCGCGCCTGCAGCACGTAGCCGCCGCCGGTGGCGCTGGTGGTGTCGCCCACGGAGCGGACTTCGCTTTCTTCGAACAGCGCGGCGCGGCTGCCGCCCCAGATGAAGTCCACATTGCCCGCCACCAGCGTGCGGTAGAACCAAGACCAGCCTTTCAGCTGCAGCGTGTCCTGCTCGCTGAAGAAACTGGCGTCGATGCCGACCAGGCGGCCGGCGTCGTTGTTGAAGTACAGGGTTTCGGCCTGCGCCGAAATCGAGGACGAGCGCAGCGTGGTGTTGCGGATGGTGAGCGTGTCCAGGCGCAGCATGTCGGACGCTTCCACCAGCATCACCGAGCGGCCGCCGGCGGGGGCGGTGGCCGCGCCCGGCGCCTGGCTGCCGCCGGAGCCGGCGTTCAGCGTGTCGTGGTTGGTGTACTGGATCACCACGCCGTCGCGGCTTTCGCCCTTCAGGGTCACGTTGTCCTTGGCGCGCAGGTAGAGCAGTTCGCGGTAAGCGCCGTTCTTGATGCTGATGGTGACCGGATCGGCCTTGGCGAACTCCTTCATGGCGAAGTTCAGCGCCGCTTGCACGGTGTTGAAGTCGCCGCTGCCGTCGGCGGCCACGGTGAGAACGGAGGACACGGCCGGCGGACCGGAGCGGGTGGCGAAGCTCCAGCCCCCCAGCTTGCCGATGCCTGCGAACGGCACGCCGCCCAGGATGCCGTTGACGGTGCCGTTGGCGATGGCCACGTAGTACTCGGCGCCGTAAGCCAGGCGGTTGCTGTGCGGGCGCACCGTCAGCGTGTTGCCGCTGATGGTGACCGGGGTGCTGTTTACTTTGCGGATGGCGGCCTGGCCTGCGTAGCCGATTTCCTCGGTCTCGCCGCTGATCCTGATCACATCGACCAGCGCGTCGTCGACCTTGCGGAAAATGCGGATGCTGCCGCCGCTGCCCAGCGTGGGCGGGCTGTCGAAGGTCAGCTGCAGGGCGGCGTCCACGTTCACGCCGTCCTGCTGCACGGCGGGGCTGGCGAGGCCGGCCAGGCCGTAGGTCTGGGTCGGCTGGATGAACTGCGCGGCGATGGTGGCAGCGATGCCGCGCTTCAGCGTGGGGTCGGAGTCGCTGGTGACGGTGATGTTGGCCGTGCCCGGTCCTACCGGGGTGATGGTCAAGGTGCCGCCGTTGACGCCCACTGCCACCACGGCCGGATTGCTGGAGCTGGCGCTGTATTCGTCGGCGCTGCCGTCGGCCTTGACGGCGGTGACGGCCACCTGCAGCGGTGCGTCGCCCGCTTCGGCGGCGTAGGTGGTGCCCGATGGGTTGAGGGTGAGCTGGGCCGGTTTCAGCGCCGGGTCGCCGATGCGCACGTCGTCGATCTGGAACGACTTGTTGGCGGTGTACAGGCCGACCAGGCCGCGCGCGGCGAAGGCGGTGTCGGTTACGCTGCCCAGCGATTCGCCGTCCAGGTAGATGGTAAGCGTGCTGCCTGTCATTTCAAAGCGCACGGTGTAGAACTGCGCGTCCATGTTGATGGGCTTTCTCACCTGCTTGGGCCGGCTCAGGGAGTTGTTCAGCATCTTGGCGATTTCCACCTGGGTGCTGGCGGTGGAGCTTTGCACGTTCAGGCCGCCGCCATACCAGTTGCTGGCGTTCTGGTAGCGCGTGATGAGGTAGAGCTGCTTGTTGCCGGTGGTGCCATTGGTGAGCGGCTTGATGCGCGCTTCCACGAAGTAGTCGCCGGACGGCACCGCCGCCATGGCGCTGGACTTGAGCAGCGCCAGGACGCCGCCGGTGCTGGCGGCGGTGTACTGCATCACCTTGTTGGCGCCGCCCACGGTTTCCGCCTTGACGGAGAAGCTGCCGTTCGGGCCGGCCAGCGGCAGCAGGTCCCAGCTGGCGCTGCTGCCGTTCTGGAAGTCGTCGCAGAAATACAGGCCGGTGGCCGGGCAGGCCAGCGTCAGGCCGGGATCGACCGAGACGTCGCCGGTGCCGGTGATGGCGGTGGTGAGCTTGCCGCCGCCCGCCTGCGCCACTGCGTTGGCTTTCACCAGCGCGGCCGGGCGCGGGCTGAAGGTGTACGGCGGCGTCCAGCCAACGGTGTCAGGCACCGTGCAGCCTGCCAGCGGCGCGCCGTTGTGCAGCGAGCCGGTGTCCTTGAAGGCGCCGGTGGGCGTGCCGCCGGGGTTCTTCACGACGTCGCCGCAGTTGCCGGTGCCGGCGATCTCGAACACGTTGGCGTTGGACAGGATCTTGGCGTTGTAGCCCGCGCCCACGCTGTAGTCGTAGCCGTAGATGGCGCCCGTTTTGCTGCCCACGAAGTAGTTGTTGAACAGGTGGACCTGGCCGTAGCGCACGCGCGGCGAGCGGCTGGTGACGTCGCGGAAGACGTTGTTGCTGAAGGTGATGCGCAGTTTGCCTTCGTCGGCCGAGGCGCTGTCGCTGGAGCCGATCAGGTTGTTCTTGTGGTGCTGCGTGAACACGTTGTAGGACGCGGTCACGTAGTCGGACGCATTGGTGATGTCCAGCGAACCGTCGTGGCACTGCTTGACCTTGCCGTTCTCGATGGGCAGCAGGTTGTCGGTCACGGGCACATCGGTGAATGTCACGTGGTCCACCCACACATGGTCGGCGCCGGAGACGGCAATCGCGTCGTAGGCCGAGTTCCAGTTGCCGGTGGCGCCGTCGTTCGGGTCCCACACCGGGCCGACGTCGCAGGGCGCCACGATTTTCAGGTTGCGGATGATGACCTGGGAGATGTTGGTGACCTGGATGTGGCCATTGACGATGCCGGCGTTGGCGCCGTCGCCGATCAGCGTGGTGTTGGGCTTCATGCGGATCACGCCGCGCGCGGCCTGGTCGCCGGTGTTGGCGTAGGGGACGCCTTCGCTCATGTCCACCGTGCCCACCAGTTTGATGATCTTGGGGTTGTTGCCGCCGTTGTTGAGGGCGGCGAGCAGTTGCGCGCGGTTGTTGACGGTGTAGATGTAGCTGCTGATGGCGGCCGCGCCGCCGGCGGTGCCGCCGGCCTGGCCCGCCCAGCCGTCGGCTGGTGCGGTCTGGCGGGCTGCGTCGATGGCGGCGGCATTGAGGGACGATGGCGCCGATGCGGCGAGCAGCATCCCAAGGCATAGCGCGGCCTTGAAACGGAGGTGTCTCATGTGTGCTCCTGTGACAGGAATCTATAGTGGGGAAAGCGAATCCGGGACCAGGCGGCGGCTAAGCGCGCCGGCGGCGCCGGACCAGCGCAATGGCGCCCGCGCCGGCCAGCACTATCGACAAGCTGCCCGGTTCCGGTACGGCCGCTGCCTGCTGCGCTTCGATGCTGGCGGTGACGGGGAAGAAATCGCCGCTCCAGGTCAGCCCGCCCAGGTCCAGCCCGAGTGCGGTGCCGCCGTCGAGGATGGAGAACACGGGCACGCCGGCGACTGCGCTGCCGTCCAGCAGCTTGAAGGCGGTGATGGGGGCAGCCAGGGTGGCGCCGAAGTCGAAGCGGAAGCTGTAGGCGCCGGGATCGAGCGGCGCGCCGCTGTTGTTGAAGATGGACAGGGTGCCGTCGGCGGCGAAGTCGAAGGCGAAGATGGCGTCGGCGCTGATGAACTCCACGCCGGCGCCGAGCGGGTCGAGCGCGCTCCGGTTGCCGCCGGGCGAGCCGCTGAAGCCGTCGTCCAGCCCCAGCATGGCGCCGCCCGCGCCATTGTAGGTGGCAGTGATGACGGCGTTCTGCAGCGGCAGGATGCTAGCGTGCGCGGTGGCAGGAAGGGCCGTGGCGGTGATTGCGGTCATGGCGGATGCGGCGATGGCCGCGCGCGCCAGTGTCTCCCATGTTGTTTTTTTCATGTGTGCTCCTGGATTTGTGGGACAGCGGTGAAGAGCAGCGACCCGCGTGCCGGGGCGCTGTGGAGGACACCTCGCGTGTCCGGTGCCGCGTTGACGAGGGCTGGAGGAAGGCGTGCCGAGGTCTCTGCGGGGAGAACTTGCATTTTGCATACGTGACAAATTGATTCTACTTTGGCCTGACCAGTATTTCAAGGTGGACTGGCCAATCATTTTAAATAGTCGCGCGCGATACAAGAAATCCAACACTTTGCTTGTAAAAAATGACAGATTGCGCCATCATCACTAAATGAGAATAAGTCTCATTCAATATAAGAAAATAAAACCTGGATAGCATTTTCAATGGCAACTGGTATCGAAATTCGTCAGCAATTTATTGTCTCCCGCCCTCAGCTTCGCGACGCCGCCGCCCGCATTCTCGGTTGCCGCCAGCGCGCCGAGGACGTGGTGCAAGACGCGTTTTTGAAACTGGCGGATGGCATGGAGGAGCTGCACGTGAAGAACGCGCATCCCTATTTGTATCAACTGGTGCGCAACTTGGCGATCGACCGCTACCGCCGCAGCAGCTTCGAGGCGCAGGTATTTTCCTGCGAGGAGGCGGGCGTGGACGTGGGCTCGGGCGCGGCCACGCCGGAGGCGCATGCCATCCATGCCCAGCAGCTGATGCTGGTGGGTCGCGCGCTGGCCACGCTGCCGGAGCGCACCCGCGCGGCGTTCGAGCTGCACCGGCTGGGCGGCGAGACCCAGCGCGAGGTGGCCCGGCAACTGGGTATCTCGGCCACCCTGGTCAATTTCTTGATACGCGACGCCATGCAGTGCTGCCGCGATGCCCTGCGGGCGTGACTGGCACAAGATATCAAATGAGCAAAATTAGCTTTTGCCGAGAATGATTATCATTTATCATTCCCGTTATTGAGAATAAGTCTCATTTAATCGGGGTGTGCAATGAATTGGATCTGTATCGGCGTGGCCTGCGCGGCCGCGCTTTGTCTCTACCTGGCTTCGCCGCACCAGGCGCTGTGGCGCAGCGTGCCGGCAGCGCTGCGCGGCAAGCTGCGCTGGCTGGCCGTGCCGCTGGGCGCGGCGGCAGTGCTGCTGGCGGCCGCCGAATACGGTTTCTGGTGCGCCGTATTCATCACCCTGTCCGGGCTGATGCTCGCGCTGGTGGCGCTGCCGTATCTGGACGCCTGGAACAGGGGGCGCCATGTGGGGTAAGTCCTTCGCCGCGGCGCTGCTGGCGCCGCTCCTGGCGGTGGCGCTGGTGGGCCTGGCCGCGCTCCTGAGCAGCAACCAGCAGCGCGATACGCTGCCCGCGCTGCTGCTGTTCTTCCCGGTCTGGGTTGCGCTGATGGCGGCCGCCTTCCATTTCAAGTCCGGGCTGCGCGCCTGGCTGTGGATGGGCGGGGCCACGCTCGCCGGCTTCGGCCTGCTGATTGCGCTGAAGGCCAGTGGCCTGGTGAGGATCGCGGCATGAAGGCGTCCACGCTGCGCACCTACATCGCGGTGCATACCTGGGTCGGCCTGGTGGCCGGCTTCGCGCTGTTCATCGCCTTCTATACCGGGGCCATCACGATCTTCACCAAGGAGCTGCATACCTGGGAGACGCCCGCCTCGCAGCGCGCGGCAATGGAGCCGCCGGCGCGCGCCCAGGAGTTGGTCGACGCCGTGCTGCGCCGCCACCCGCAGGCGAAGGAATCGTTTCTGCTGCAACTGCCCACGCTGAACGAGCCGCATCTCTCGCTGCACTGGGACGAACATGCCAAGGACGGCAGCGAGACCGAGCACCTGTTCCGGCTGGCGCCGGACGGCACGCTGCTGGAGGTGAAGCCGCATTCGGCGCTGTCGCATTTCCTGTACCGCCTGCACTATACGGCCGGGCTGCCGGCCAGCTGGGGTGTCTATGTGCTGGGCGTGGTGTGCATCCTGTACGGGCTGGCGCTGGGCACCGGCGTGGTGGCGTACGCGCCCGCCTTCCTCAAGGACCTGTTCGCGCTGCGCATCGGGAAGAACCTGAAGCGCATGTGGCAGGACGCGCATAACGTGGTGGGCATCCTGTCGCTGCCGTTCCATATCATCTTCGCGTGGAGCGGCGCGGTGCTGGCGCTGGGCGTGCTGCTGCTGGCGCCGTTCCAGTTCATGGTCTTCGACGGCAAGCTGCTGGAACTGATCCAGCTGGACATCTCGGCCGCGAAGCCGGCCGTGGCGGCAGGCGTGGCGCAGCCTTCGCTGCCGGCCGGCGAGCTGCTGGCGCGCGTGCGGCAGGCGGCGCCGGGCATGGCGGTGGAGTTCGTGCGCTACCACCATGCGGGCGACGCCAATGCGCAGATCGAAGCCTATGGCAGCGTGGGCCAGCGCACCTTGACCAGTTCCGCCGCCGTGGTGATGAAGGCGGCCGACGGCGCCGTGGTGCGTGTGAACACGCCGGAGCAGTTCAGCCCCGGCACCACGTTCCTGCGCGGCCTGCAGGCCTTGCATTACGGGAATTTCGGTCACGCGGCCGTGCAATGGCTGTATTTCCTGCTGGGCCTGGCCGGTGCCTTCCTGTTCTACAGCGGCAATCTGCTGTGGATCGAGGCGCGCCGCAAGCGCCAGGCGGTGCAGCAGCCACGCAGCGGCAAACTGATGGCGCAGGCTACGCTGGGCGTATGCCTGGGCTGCGTGGCGGGCGTGTCGGCGGTGTTCCTGGTGAATAAGCTGTTCCCGGCGTTGCCGGGCCAGTTGCCGCTGTGGGAGGAGCGCGCCTACTACGCGGTGTTCCTGTTGTCGGTGGCGTGGGCTTTTGCGCGCCCGCCGGCGCGTGCCGCCCTCGAGCTGCTGTCGCTGAGCGCCGGGCTGACGCTGGCCATTCCGCTGGCGCAGTGGGCCGACAGCGGCGTCAATCCGCTGCAGTCGCTGTGGCGGGGGGAGTGGGTGGTGGCCGGCGTGAACCTGGTGGCACTGCTGGCCGGACTGGGGTTCCTGAAAATGGGGCGCGCCGCGCTAAAACGCGGGCGCGAAGGCGATCCGTGCAGCGTATGGTCGCTGCGCGCGGCGCCTGCCGCCGCCGAGCGGCAGCGCGCCGCTTAAGATCAGAAGCGGTAGCCCGCGTTGAACTTGATCTCGCGGGAGGCGCCGAAGAAGCAGCCGTAGGTGCAGGAAGCGATGTAGATCTTGTCCGCCAGGTTGCGCACGTTCAGCGCCACGCGCCAGTTCAGGTAGTCGTAGCTGACCATGGCGTCGGCGATGGTGGCCGCCGCGATTTTCCCAGACACCCAGGTGCCGACGGTTTCGCCCACGTAGCGCGCGCCCAGGCCGGCCTTCAGGCCCTGCACGCCGAAGGGCGCGCTGTAGTCGGCCCACAGCGACAGCTGGTTGTATGGCACGCCGCCCTGGCGCTTGCCGATGAAGGAGGGGATGGTCATGCGGGTGATGCGCGCATCCGTATAGGCGTAGGCCGCCAGCAGGTTGATCTGCCTGTTGAGCGCCGTGCGGACTTCGAACTCAACGCCGCGCGAGCGTACTTCGCCTACCTGGATCTGCGCGCCGGGGTTGCTGGCTGGCGCGTCCGGGTCCGGCGCCAGCACATCGCTTTGCGTCAGCTGGTAGGCGGTGGCGCTCAGCATGGTGCCGCCGTTGCCGGGCTGGTAGCGCACGCCGGCTTCGAACTGTTCGCCGCGCGTCGGCTTGAAGCGCTGGTTGTCCTTGTCTATGCCGCTGGCTGGCTCGAACGACTGGCTCCAGCTGGCGAACGGCGCCACGCCGTTGTCGAACAGGTAGACTGCGCCGGCGCGGCCGGTCCACGCGCTGTTCTTCTCCTTGGACCAGGACGTCGGCGGCGTCAGCGGCGCGGTGGTTTCGCTGGTGTTGTCGTGGCGGACGCCGGCCAGCAGCACCAGGCGGTCCAGCTTCATCTGGTCCTGCAGGTAGGCGCCGGCGCGGCGCTGCTTGGTGTCCGGATACCAGTCGAACAATTGGCGCTGCGCACCCGGCTGCGCGCCGTAGGCCGGCTGGAACATGTTGATCGGCGCGATCTCGCGGTTATACCGCTCGCTGCTGTGGAACTGGTAGGTATAGTCGCCGCCCAGCAGGAAGCGGTGGCGCAGCGCACCGGTGTGCAGCTTGTGTTCGACGAAGACGTCCGCCGTGGCCATGTGCGACTCGTCGGTGCGGTCCTGGGCGCCGCGCGCCTGTGCCAGCAGGCCGGCCGCACCGGCGCCCGGCACCCAGCCATACAAGCTGGTGGAGGGGAAGTCGATGTCGGCCTTGAAGTAGCGCAGGCCGTGGTGCAGCTTGGTGTCGTCGCTGAACTTGTGGTCCAGCTGGTAGCCCGCCGAGTACTGCGTGTTCTTGTACTTGTCGTAGCCCGGTTCGCCGGTAAACAGGTGGCGCGACAACGCGCCGTTCGGATTGGCGGCGATGGTGCCTTCTACCGGCAGCGCGTAGTTATAGGCCGTGTTGTCGCGCTGGTAGTGCGACAGCAGGCTCAGACTGGTGTTGGCGCCCAGTTGCCAGGTCAGCGTGGGGGCAATGTAGACGCGGTCGTCGTCCACGTGGTCGGTCATGGTGGCGCTGTCGCGCAGCAGCGCGGTCAGGCGCCAGGTCACATTGCCGGCCGGGCCGAGCGCGCCGCCCACGTCGGCGGTGAACTGTTTGCGCGACAGGTTGCCCGCTTCCAGGTTCACCTCGTTCACCGTGCCCGCGCGCGCGCGCTTGCTGACGGTGTTGATGATGCCGCCCGGCGCGGCCGCGCCATACAGCACCGATGCGGCCCCTTTCAGTACTTCGATCCGTTCCAGGCCGTACAGCTCCTGCTTGCCGTCGTAGACGTTGACCATGAACTTGGCGCCGTCGCGGTACATGGAGCCGCCGCCGGCGCCGGTGGAGAAGCCGCGCAGCATGAAGCCGTCGGTGGTCTTGTCGTTCGCTTCCAGGCGTGCCACCCCGGCGGTGTAGCCTAGTGCGTCCATCAGGTCGCCGGCGCCCTGCGTCGAGAACTGGTCCGACGTCACCACCGACACCGACTGCGGCGTTTCGATGATGGGGGTGTCGGTCCTGGCGCCGGCCGAGCTGCGCGAGGCGATGTAGGCGCTTTCCTTGTCGGCGGTGGCCCGCACTTCCACGGTGGGCAGGGTGGCTTCGGCCGCACAGGCGTAGCCGCCAGCGAGGGCCAGATGGACGGAGACTGCCAGCATCCTGGCCGGCGTGTTGGGTTGGGAAATCATGGGGAAGAGGTACCTCAAGGTTGATAAAAGATGTGCTCCTCCCATTAGACGAACCAGGCGGCCGCCTGTTCAGTACTTGCTAGCGCAAGCGGCGGTGCTTGCGGTAGAACGATTCCAGCTCGGCGCCGATCAGCTCCTGGCCGGACGTCACCATGAAATCCTGGAAGGCCGCCGCGATCCTTGGCAGCGGCTGGTCCACCAGGTGCATCACGTGCCATGAGCCCTCCACCGGGCTCTCCTTCATCGGCAGGATGTCGATCAGGCCCGCCTCGAACTCCAGGGCGCAGGCGTGCACCGACACGAAGCCCACGCCCAGCCCGGCCGCCACCATGCTCTTGATCGCCTCGTTGCTCGACACTTCGGAGCCGAAGTGCAGCGTGTGGCCCGCGTCCTTGAACACCCGCTCCACGGTGGTGCGCGTGCCCGAACCGCGTTCGCGCACCAGCAGGTTGGCCTGCACCACGTCGTCGATGGTGACGCGCTTCTTCTTCATCAGCGGATGCCTGGGGCTGGCCACGAAAGCCATGGGATGGTGCGCGAAGCGCGCGGCGTTGATGCGGAACTCGCGCGGCGGCGTGCCCATGATGGCAAGATCGATCTCCTTGCGCGACAACATGGCCACGATCTCGCTGCGGTTGCCCACGTGGAGCTTCATCCGCACGTTGGGGCGTTCGGTGGTGAACTTCACCAGCATGGACGGCAGCAAGTGCTCCGCTGTCACCACCGCGCCGATGCGCAAGGTGCCGCTGCTCACACCGCGCAGTTCGCCCAGCTCATCGCCGGCCTGTTCCCACAGCTGCAGGATGCGTTCCGAAAACTGCAGCATCACTTCACCTGCCGCCGTGAGCTGGATATTGCGGCCGACCTTGCGCGTGAGCGCAGTGCCGGCCAGGTCTTCCAGCGCGCGCAACTGCGCCGAAATGGCGGGCTGTGTGACGTGCATTTCTTCAGCCGCGCGTGACACGCTTTCATGCCGGCCGACAAGAACCAGCGCCTGGAGCTGGCGGAAACTCGCGTGATACATAAGCTATTCCTTATCAATCAGTCGAAAGAAGTAATTTTTGTTTTCTTTCCGAGGGGACTATATTAACAGCCAGAAGGAGGGAAAAACCATGCAAACCATCGTTATCGTAGGCGGAGGCGCAGGCGGCCTCGAACTGGCAACCCGGCTCGGAGACACCATGGGCCGCAAGGGCCACGCACGGGTGATACTGGTCGACCGTTCACCCACCCACTTCTGGAAACCCCTGCTGCACACGGTTGCCTCGGGCAAGCGCGATCCGCAGGTGTTCCAGATTGAGTACTCGGCCCAGGCGGCCGAACATGGCTTCACCTTCATGCACGCCGAGCTGCGCTCGGTGGACCGCGCAGCGCGCGTGCTGGAGCTGGCGCCGTGTCTGTCGGACGATGTGGGCGAAGTGCGGGCCACGCGCGCGCTGGGCTACACCACGCTGGTGCTGGCGCTGGGCGCGGTGACCAACTTCTACGGCGTGCCCGGCGCGGCGGAACATGTCTGCACGCTGGACAATGTGCGCGAAGCGAAGGGCTTCTATCGCCGCTTCTTCGGCGCCTGCGTCAGGGCCAGCGAGGCTGCGGGGAAAGAGGGCAACGCGGTGAACGTGGTGATCGTGGGCGGCGGCGCCACCGGCGTGGAGCTGGCGGCGGAGCTGGGCTACAGCGCCCGTGCGCTGGCCAGGTACAAAATCCACACGCTGGATCCGGCGCGAGACGTACGCATCAGCATACTGGAACGCGGGCCGCGCCTGCTGCCGCACCTGCCGCTGGAACAGTCGGCGCGCGCCGAGGCGTACCTGAAGTCGCGTGGCATCGAGATCCGCACCGGCACGGCCGTCACGCAAGTTGGTGCGGACAGCGTACATGTGAAGGAAGGCGAGGGCGAGACGCAACTGCGGCCGGCCAGCCTGACGCTGTGGGCGGCAGGCGTGGAGGGCTCTGCCATCACCGGCACGCTGGGCCTGTCGCTGAACCGCATGCGGCAGATCATGGTCAGGCCCACGCTGCAATCGGTGGACGATCCCGAGGTGTTCGCCATCGGCGACTGCGCCAGCTTCGTCTGCCCGGTGAAAGGCGCCGCGCCGCCGCGTGCGCAGGTGGCGCATCAGCAAGCAGTGTTTTTGGCCGCCGCGCTGGGCAGGCGCGAAGGCAGGCCGCTGCCCGAGTTCAGCTACCGCGACTACGGTTCGCTGGTGTCGCTCGGCCCGGTGGCGGCGGTGGGCGTGCTGCTGGGCGGCTCGTATGGCAGCAAGCTGCCGGTCAGCGGCGCGTTCGCCAACCTGCTGTACGGCTTGATGTACCAGAAACACCTGATGGCGCTGCACGGCTTTGTCCGCGCCGCCGCCGTCACCCTGGCCGACTGGCTGCGCAAACGGATCTCGCCATCGGTTAAGCTGCATTGATGCAGAGACGAGGCGTCCTTACCCTCGCTGCCCCGGCCTTGTTGCTGGGTGCAGCGTTTCCGTCTTATGCCGTGTTCATGCCAGGCGCCATCACGCTTGCCTGCGGTGGCCTGCAGGACGCGGGCGCGCCGGGCGCGGACGGCGCCGTTCCGGATGCGCGGCGGCGGCTGACGCAGCGCGACGCCGACGCCTGGAGCGAGCGCCTGCGCAGCCACCTCGCGCTGGCCCGCTATCCTTCCTCGTTGACTGCCTCGTTGACCGCCGCCTTGCAGCGGCCGGCGGCGCCGGCTGCGCCACCGGCACCGTGCGAGTGGAAGCCAGGCGCAGGTGGGCGGGGGCGGGTTTTGACCGGACGCGAACCTGGCCGAGATGCGCCTGCGCAGCCCGGACTGCTGGCGTCGCCGACAACCATGTGAGCGATAACATTTCGCCTGCGTATTGGGGCAAAAATCGCTATCATGGCGGGATGACTACCGCCGCCGCTCCCCGTCCTCATATTTTCACCCTCGCATGGCCCCTGTTAATCGAGCTGTTCCTGGCCGTGCTGGCCGGCGTGGTCGGCACCGCCATGGCGGCGCGGCTGTCGGACACGTACGGCGCGGCTTTTGCTATCGCCAACAACATTTCAGTGACCTTGTTCCTGCTGTTCCGCATCGTCGGTTCCGGCATCGGCGTGGTCATCACGCAGAACCTGGGCGGCGGGCGGCGCGATATGGCCAACAAGGTGGCGCTGGCCATGCTCGGCGCGAGCACCTGGCTGGGCGTGTTCACCGCGCTGCTGGCCTTCGCCGGCGCCGGCTGGCTGCTGGAGATCATGCGCGCGCCGGCCGAGGTACTGCCGCTGGCCACGCCGTTCCTGCAGGCGCTGGCCGCCGCCATGCTGCTCGACGCCTGGAACGCCGCCATGGCCAGCGTGATGCGGGCCCACCTGCGCACGCGCGACACGCTGCTGGTGCTGGTGGCCATGCACCTGAGCCACCTGGTGCTGGCCTGGCCGCTGATGTATGGCTGGGGCCCGGTGCCCGCCATGGGCCTGCCGGGTTTCGCCCTCGCGCTGCTCATCAGCCGCGTGCTGGGACTGGTGCTGCACCTGATGCTGTGGCGCCGCCATCTCGGCATCCACCCCGTGGCCAGCGATTGGTGGAAGCTGCGCCGCGCCGAACTGGCCGCTGTGCTGCACATCGGCGTGCCGGCGGCTGCTGAGAATATCGCCTGGCGCCTGGCCTTCATGGCCAGCATGGCGGTGGCCGGAACGCTGGGCGCGCAGGCGCTGGCCACGCTGGCCTATGTGCACCAGGTGGGCAGCGTGGTGGTGATGTTCAGCCTTGCCACCGCCTTCGCAGTCGAGATCATGGTGGGCCACATGATAGGCGCGGGCGAGCTGCGCGAGGCGCATGGCCTGGTGCGCGGCGCGCTGGCGCGCGGCCTGGTGATCAGCGCCGTGATCTCGGGCAGCGTGGCGCTGGCCGGCCCCTGGCTGCTGGGCTGCTTCACGCAGGACCCTGTCATCATCGAGAACGGCTCGGTGCTGCTGTGGATCGCGGTGCTGCTGGAGCTGGGCCGCACCTTCAACCTGGTGGTCATCAACGCGCTGCGGGCGGCGGGGGATGCGCGCTACCCGGTGGCGGCGGGCGCCGCGTCGATGGCCATCGTGCTGGCCGGCGGCAGCTGGCTGCTGGGGATCTACTTCGGGCTGGGGCTGGTCGGGCTGTGGATTGCCTACGCCACCGACGAATGGATACGCGGCCTGACCATGTGGCGCCGCTGGTCGGTGCACGCCTGGGTGCCGCACGCGCGCGCCGCGCGGCGCCGGCTGCGGGCGAAAACGCCGCCGCTGTAGCCGATGCCCCGGCGCTCAGGCGTCCGGATACAGTCCGTGCGTGCGGGCGAACAGGCGCGTGAGGCCGAGCAGGGCGTCGATATTGGGCGTGGCTACGCCGACCCGCTGGCCTATTTCGCGCACCGCCGACACCAGCGCGTCGATCTCCATCGGCCGGCCCGCCTCCGCATCCTGCAGCATCGAGGTCTTGAATGCGCCCAGCTTGCGCGTCACCTTGTGCCGGTCCTCCGGCGTCTCGTCGATGACGCAGCCGATGCGGCGGCCGATCGCCGCCGCTTCATGCATGGCCGAGATGCAGAAGCGCGCCACCAGCGGGTCATCCAGCACACGGTCGGCGGTGGCGCCGGTCATGGCGGAGACCGGGTTGGTGGTCATATTCCCCCACAGCTTGTACCAGATGTCGTAGCGGATGCGCTCCGACAGGGTGGCGCTGAAGCCGGCCCGCGCGAACAGCGCCACGACGCGGCGCGCACGCCCGGACACGCCGCCTGCCGGTTCGCCGATGATAAGTCCCTGGCCCATCTTGTGTACCACCAGCCCTGGCTCGGCGGTCGAGGTGCTGGCATGGACCACGCAGCCCAGCACCAGGTGCTGGGGGATGGCGGCGGCGATGCGCCCGCCCGGGTCCACGCTGGCCAGAGGCGTACCGGTGAAGCCTTCCCCGAACCACCACGGCACGCCATTCATGGCCGGCAGCACCACGGTGTCCGGCCCGAGCAGGGGAGCGATGGTGGGCGCCACCGCGCCCAGCGACTGGCCTTTCACGGCGATGATGACGAGATCCTGTACGCACAGCGCTGCGATGCCGGCCGGGCTGGCCGCATCCACCGTGGCGGCCGGCGCCTGCAGCAGGCCGTCGGCGGTTTGCATGCGCCAGCCATGCTCGCGCAGTGCGGCCAGCGTGGCGCCGCGCGCCAGCGCAGTCAAGCTACCGTCCTCAGCGGCGCCCGCACCGGCCAGCCGCACACCCAGAAATCCGCCGATGGCGCCCGCGCCAACGATGCACACCTTCATTCCCGCCTCCTCAAAAAAATCAGAATGCTGCACTGCAATGTAAACGCCGATACAATAGAATAGAGCTTACTAGTAAAGGAGAACGACCATGCAGAACCGTCCCTTCATCGCGCCCGAGCGCTTCAACGACCCGGCAGCGGCGCTGGCCCAGGTCCAGGCGCTGTACGACGGCAGCATACGGCATCTGCGTGAATCGCTGCAACGCTTCGTCGACGGCGAAACGCCCGACGAGCATGTACGCGCCTGCTACCCCTACGTGCGGGTGCACACCGATACCGTGGCGCGCGCCGATTCGCGCCTGTCCTACGGCTTCGTGGCCGGTCCCGGCACCTACGAGACCACGCTCACCCGGCCCGACCTGTTCGCGCGCTACTACCACGAGCAGTTCCGCCTGCTGCTGAAGAACCACGGCAGCAAGCAGCAAGTGCAGATCGAAGTGGGCATGAGCGCGCAGCCGATTCCCATCCATTTCTCGTTCGCCGAGAACGACCATATCGAAGGCAGCATGAGCGCCGAGCGCCGCCTGCTGATGCGCGACGTGTTCGACCTGCCCAACCTGGCAGCGATGGACGACGGCATCGCCAACGGCACCTTCGAGGCGCCGTTCGGCGAAGCGCAGCCGCTGTCGCTGTTCACGGCGCCGCGCGTGGACTACTCGCTGCAGCGCCTGCGCCACTACACCGGCACCTTGCCGGCCTACTTCCAGAAGTTCGTGCTGTTTACGAACTACCAGTTCTACATCGACGAATTCATCAAGCTTGGCCACGAGATCATGGGCCGCTCCGCGCAAGGGGAGGATGACTATGTGGCCTTCGTGGAACCGGGCAACCTGGTGCTGCGCCGCGCCGGCGCGCCGTCCGAGCCGGGCGACGAACTGGGCTCGCCCCTGCCGCGCCTGCCCCAAATGCCGGGCTACCACCTGGTGCGCAAGGACGGCAGCGGCATCAGCATGGTCAATATCGGCGTGGGCCCGGCCAACGCCAAGACCATCACTGACCACATCGCCGTGCTGCGCCCGCATGCCTGGCTGATGCTGGGCCACTGCGCCGGCCTGCGCAACACGCAGGAACTGGGCGACTACGTGCTGGCGCACGGCTACGTGCGCGAGGACCACGTGCTGGACGAGGACCTGCCGCTGTGGGTGCCGATCCCGCCGCTGGCCGAAGTGCAGGTCGCAATCGAGGCCGCCGTGGCGGAAGTGACGCAGCTGACCGGGCATGACCTGAAGCGCGTGATGCGCACCGGGACCGTGGCCAGCACCGACAACCGCAATTGGGAGCTGCTGCCACAGCGCACGCCGGAGCGGCGCTTCAGCCAGAGCCGTGCGGTGGCGCTGGACATGGAAAGCGCCACCATCGCCGCCAACGGCTTCCGCTTCCGGGTGCCGTACGGCACGCTGCTGTGCGTGAGCGACAAGCCGATGCATGGCGAGATCAAGCTGCCGGGCATGGCCAATGCGTTCTACCGCGAGCGCGTGGACCAGCACCTGCGCATCGGCATCCGCGCCGTGGAGATGCTGCGCGAGCTGGGCGTGGACAAGCTGCACAGCCGCAAACTGCGCAGCTTCGCCGAGGTCGCGTTCCAGTGATGGCGGCGTGATTGCCGGCGCACCGCCGGGCGGGACAGGCGGCAGGCCGCCACCCGCCACCGCCGTCACTCCCTGAGCAGCGGCTGGATAATGCTGCTGAAATCCAGCCCCCCGGAGCCCGACAGGCTATGCATCCCATACAGGTTGCGCGCCAGTTCGCCCAGCGGGACCGCGCAGCGCGCCGCGATGGCCGCTTCCGCCGCCAGCCCCAGGTCCTTGTGCATCAAATCCACGCCGAATCCGCCGCTGTAGCCGCGCGCGGCCGGCACGTTCTCCATCACACCCGGGTACGGGTTATACAGTTCCAGCGCCCAGTTGCGCCCCGAGCTCTTGCCCATGATGTCCGACAGCACCTTCGGGTCCAGCCCGTGCGCCGCGCCCAGCGCCAGGGCTTCGGCGGTGCCCGCCATCAGTATCCCCAGCAGCATGTTGTTGCAGATCTTGGCCACCTGGCCCGCGCCGCTGGCCCCCGCATGGAAGATATTCTTGCCCATGGCGGACAAATAGGGCCGCGCGCGCTCCAGCGTAGCCGCCTCGCCGCCGACGATAAAGGTCAGCGTGCCGGCCGCCGCGCCTGCGGTGCCGCCTGACACCGGCGCGTCGAGCGCCGCCAGTCCGCGCGCCGCCAGCGCCTGCGCCACCGCCTGTGCCGTGGCGGCGGCAATAGTGCTGCAGTCGACTACCAGCGCGCCGTCCGCAATATGCTGCACGATGCCTTGCTGGCCGAGGTAAAGGCTGTGCACGTGCGCGCTCGCGGGCAGCATGGAGACAACGACGTCCGCGGCTTCCACGGCGGCGCGGGCGGACGGCGCGCTGCGGGCGCCGGCGCCGGCCAGGCTTTGCACGGCGCCGGCGGACAAGTCGAACACGGTCAGCTCATGGCCGGCCTTGAGCAGGTTGTGCGCCATCGGGGCGCCCATGTTGCCCAGGCCGATGAATGCGATGTGGCTCATGCGGTTTTCCCTTCGAGGTTCAGCGGGGCGAAAAAGCCTTCGCCCCAGGTTTCACTCACGTCGGCCAGGCTGGCGGGCTGCCAGCGCGGCTGATTGTCCTTGTCGATGATGAGGGCGCGGATACCTTCGGCGAAGTCCGGCCGCGCCGCGCATACCAGCGAGACGCCCAGTTCCAGCTGGAATACCTCGGCCAGCGAGAGGTGTTTGGCGCGCTGCTGGATGGCGAAGGCCAGCCAGGCAGCGCCCGGCGAGCCTTTGCGAAGGGCAGTGGCCGCCTTCTGCAGCCAACGGTCCTCGCTTTCCAGCGTTGCGATGCGCAGCACCATGTCGCCGAAATTGCCGCTGGCGCACAAGTCGTTGATCAGGTCGTAGTGCTCGCGCAGCGGGCTGGCGGGGGCGGGCGGTGCGCACTGCTGCAGGCGAGCGAGCAGGCCGTTCAGATGCTCGTGGTTGGCGGCCGGCGCCTTGGCCCATTCCTGCGTTTGCAGCATGTCGATCAGCCGCGCCTTGTCCGTGTGGGCCGCGCGATAGTCCGCCAGGCGGGCAAACTGCGCGTCCGCCGCGCTCAGCGCGGCGCCGGTGAGCGCGAGGAAGGGGCCGGTGTGGCCGGGCGCGCGGTTCAGGAACCAGCTGCCGCCCACGTCCGGATACAGGCCGATTGCCACTTCCGGCATCGCCAGCCGCGAGCCTTCGGTAACCACGCGATGGCTGGCGCCCGCCATCAGCCCGATGCCGCCGCCCATCACGATGCCGTGCCCCCACACCAGCACCGGCTTGGCATAGGTATGGATGCGGTAGTCCAGCGCGTACTCGCGGCTGAAGAACTCCAGCGCGTAGCTGTTGGCCAGCGGATCGGCGGCCTGCGGCGAGGCGTGGTGCTCGCGCATGGAACGGTACAGCTGCTGCAGGTCGCCGCCGGCGCAGAACGCCTTGTCTCCCGAGCCCTCCAGCATCACCAGCATGACGGCCGGATCGGCATCCCAGGCCGCCAACTGCTCATCCAGCAGCGTGATCATCTCCAGCGATAGCGCGTTCAGCGTAGCAGGCGCGTTCAGCGTGGCCACTCCGATCAGCGACTCGCCGCCGGCTTGGCTGCGGCAGGGCAGGGTGCGGAACAGTACCGGCGCCTCGCTCATGCCTGCCTCCACACCGGCTGGCGCTTCTCGAGGAAGGCCTGCACCCCTTCGCGCTGGTTGGCGCCGCCGAACAGGCCGACGAAGGCTTCGCGCTCGGCCGGCAGCACATGCGCCATCGGCTGGCGGCGCGCGCCCTGGATCAGCTGCTTGCAGGCCTGCACGCTGGCAGGGCTTTGTCTGGCCGCCTGCGCCGCGAGCGCCAGCGCGCGCGGCAAGGCGCCGCCGGTTTCCACCACTTCCTCCACCAGGCCGATGCGCTGCGCCGTGGCCGCATCGACGCGTTCGCCGCACAAAATCATGCGCTTGGCCCAGCCTTCGCCCACCAGCCACGCGAGGTTCTGCGTGCCGCCCGCGCAAGGCAGCAGGCCCACTGCGGCTTCCGGCAGTGCCATCTGCGCCTGCGTTTCGGCGATGCGCAAGTCGCAGGCCAGCGCGCATTCCAGTCCGCCGCCCATGGCATAGCCGTTGATGGCCGCAATCGACACGCCACGGAAGTCCGACAGCGCCTCGAACGCCGCGCCGAACAGGCGCGCCATCTCATGCGCCACCGCCACGTCGCCGTCCGCAAACAGCTTCAGGTCGGCGCCGGCCGAGAAGAACTTGGCGCCGCCGCCGGTCACCACCAGGCTGTAGACGTCCGGATTGGCGTTCAGGTCTTCCACCAGCCGGCGCAGCTCGCGCAGGCTGTCCGTGGTCCAGGTGTTGGCCGGCGGGTTGGCCAGCGTGAGCACGGCGGTGTGCTCCATGATCTGCAATTGCAAATTGGTGTAGGTAGTCACTGGGTCTCCTCAGAGGTTTTCTTCGGTTGGTGCATGCTGCAATAAATGGCGCGCCACGATCACGCGCATGATCTCGTTGGTGCCTTCCAAAATCTGGTGCACCCGCACGTCGCGCAGGAAGCGCTCCAGCGGATAGTCGCGCAGGTAGCCGTAGCCGCCGTGGATCTGCAGCGCTTCGTTGCAGACTGTGAAGCCGGTATCCGTCGCCAGCCGCTTGGCCATGGCGCAGTAGATGCCCGCGTTGGCCGCGCCCGCATCGAGCTTGGTGGCGGCCAGCCGCACCATCTGGCGCGCCGCCACCAGGCCGGTCTGCATATCGGCCAGCTTGAACTGCAAGGCCTGGAAGTCGCCCAGCACGCGCTTGAACTGCACCCGCTCGCCCATATGGCGCTGTGCGCTGTTCAGTGCAGCCTGCGCCGCGCCGATGGAGCAGGTGGCAATGTTGATGCGGCCTCCGTCCAGCCCGCGCATGGCCAGCTTGAAGCCGTCGCCTTCGCGGCCCAGCAGGTGCGAGGCGGGCACGGGCACGTCGTCAAAGCTGATGGCGCGCGTGGGCTGGCTGTTCCAGCCCATCTTCTCTTCCTCCCGGCCGTAGCTGATGCCGGGCGTGTTGGCGGGCACCAAAAAGGCCGATATGCCGCCCGCGCCGGCCCCGCCGGTACGCGCCATCACCACCAGCGCGTCCGTCGCGCCGGCACCTGAAATGAAGGCCTTGCCGCCTGTGATGACGTACATGCCGTCCTCCAGCGCGGCGGCGGTGGTCAGCGAAGCGGCGTCCGAACCTGCGCCGGGCTCGGTCAGGCAATAGGAGGCCAGCTTGCGGCCCGCCGCCAGGTCGGCTATCCATTCCTCGCGTACCTCGGGCTGGGCCCACTGCGCGATCATGGCGCTGGCCATGTTGTGGATGGTGAGATAAGCCGTGGTGGAAGGGCAGGCGCGCGCCAGCTCCTCGAACACCACGGTGGCGTCCAGCCGCGACAGGCCCAGCCCGCCCATGGCCTGCGGCACATACAGGCCGCAGAATCCGAGCTCGCCGGCATGCGCGATGGTCTGGCGCGGAAAGATGCTTTCCGCGTCCCAGCGTGCAGCCTGCGCCGCCATTTCGCGCGCGGCGAACTGGCGCGCGGCGTCCTGGTAGGCGCGCTGGTCCTCGTTCAGTTCGAAGTCCATGACGGGCTCCTTACTTGAGCGAGATGGTCGTGTTCACGCCTGCTGTCACCGCCGCGTCGTCGAACCAGCGTGCGGTGATGGTTTTGGTCTGGGTGTAGAAGGCCACTACCTGCTTGCCGTAGGGGCCAAGGTCGCCCAGCTTGGAGCCGCGCGAGCCGGTGAAGGAGAACAGCGGCACCGGTACCGGGATTGGCACGTTGATGCCGACCTGGCCCGCATCCACGTCCTCCTCGAAGGTGCGGGCCGCCGCGCCGGACTGCGTGAACAGTGCCGTGCCGTTGCCGTTCGGGTTGGCGTTGATGATGGCGATGGCTTCCTTCAGCGTGGCCGCGTGCATCACGCACAGCACCGGGCCGAAGATCTCCTCCTTGTAGACCGCCATGTCCTGCGTCACGCCGGAGAACACGGTGGGGCCGACGAAGTTGCCGCTTTCGTAGCCGGGCACGGTCGGCGCTCGTCCGTCCAGCTCCAGCTTCGCGCCTTCCTCGACGCCCTGGCCGATCAGCTGATGCACGCGGGCCTTGGCCTTGCGCGAGATCAGCGGACCGATGTCGGTGCCAGGCTCAGCGCCGGCGTTGATGGACAGCGTCTGCGCCTTCTTCACCAGGTCCGGCAACCACTGCTGCGCTTGGCCGACCAGGATCACCACCGACAGCGCCATGCAGCGCTGGCCTGCCGCGCCGAACGCCGCTCCAGCGAGATTGTTCAGGGTCTGCTCGCGGTGCGCGTCCGGCAGCACGATGGCGTGGTTCTTCGCGCCCATCATGCACTGCGCGCGCTTGCCGGCCAGCGTGGCGCGCTGGTACACATGCGTGCCGACCGTAGTGGAGCCGACGAAGGACACGGCCTTGATATCGGGATGGTCGCAGATGGCGTTGACCACGTCCGCGCCGCCGTGCACCACGTTCAGCACGCCCGCCGGAATTCCCGCCTGCAGCGCCAGCTCGGCCAGGCGCATGGTCACCATCGGGTCCTGCTCGGAGGGCTTGAGGATGAAGGTATTGCCGCAGGCGATAGCCATCGGGAACATCCACAGCGGAATCATGGCCGGGAAGTTGAACGGCGTGATGCCGGCGCACACGCCCAGCGGCTGGTGCACGGTATAGGTGTCCACGCCGCCGGCCACGTTGCTGGCCAGCTCGCCCATCTGCAGCTGGCCGATGTTGGCCGCGTGCTCCACCACTTCCAGGCCGCGAAACACGTCGCCCTCGGCGTCGGCCAGGGTCTTGCCCTGCTCGGCGGTGAGCAGGGCGGCCAGTTCGGCCATGTGCTCGCGGATCAGGGCCTGGTACTTGAGGAAGATGCGGGCGCGGGCGCCGATGGGCGTTTTGCGCCAGGTCTGGAAGGCCGTCTTCGCGGCGGCGACGGCTTGCGCCATTTCGCCGGGCGTGGCGTGCGGCACGCGGGCGATCACTTCCTGGGTGGCGGGGTTGACCACATCGCTCCAGTGCTCGGTGCGCGAGTCGATGAAAGCGCCGTTGATGAGGAGTTTGACGGTGGGAATAGCAGTAGCCATGGTGTGCGTTCCTTGTTGGGCGGCGCGGGCACGTCTCAAGCGCGCGTTGTGCCGCCAGTCTGCAAAAGTAAGCCGAACGGCGTCTCCCGCCGCGCGGCACCCGCCACGCGCCTTCCGCACGTGGCCAGACCCTGCGCCGCCATGGAGCGGGCGGCGCTGAAGATCAACAGGCCGGTATCCGGGCTTGCAAGTCTTGCTGCTTCGCCTTCCCAGTCTGGTGGACCAGTGGCGTGAATGAAGCAGCCGCACTTGCCTACCGTTGCGGAGGCAGCAGGGGCTTGGGGCACGCGATGATGGGTACGCGCCGACCACTTTCCCGTTTAACGCAGGACAAGAACTTGCCCGGCGCACCTGTTAAATAAAGATTAGCACAACACATGACGTTTACGTAAACGTAATTTGTTTTTTACGCATGACCTTGCAAAGTATCGCCTCACGAAAACGCGTGCATCGCGTGCAAGTCATTGAATTGACTGAATATTCGTGGGAGTGTCGTTTCATGAATCGTTTCATCGAATCCGGCCCTGTGGATGTTTTATCCGCGCTGCGGCAGTCGCGTCCCTCGCTGAACCGGGCAACCACGATGCGCATGGTGAAGGCGCTGGGCAGCCAGGTGGTGGTGCGCGGCGCTGCCCGACGGCCGCTTCCCCGGCCTGCCATACCCCTTCGAGGACATGCGGCCGCAAGGCTTCCCGGGCCGGAGTCTGGCGCACGGTTTAGCTGGCGTGCTGCAGGTGCCGCAGCAGTGCATTTGCAGGCCACAACCGCGTCAGCCGCGATCGGGAAGAACCGCACGGAAGGTGACTTCCACCAATTGTGAAGGAAATGCGAGCCTTGATACACCGATGATATTGCTTGCGCACTGGGGCTGGTCGCAACCATACATCGCCTTTCTGACTTTTGCGCCGGCAGTAAAGGCGGCATCAACATCGAGCACGTACAAAGTTTCTTCGACAACGTCGTCCAGGGTGGCGCCGTAGCGGGCCAGCAGCGCTATGCCATTGAGGTAAGTCTGGTGCAGTTGCGCTTCCATGTTGGAAAAATCGACAGGCTTGCCATGTGCATCGAGAGCGGCCGGCGCCACTAGCGCGCCCTCGCCATCATGGCTCAGTTGGCCCGAAATATAGACCGTGTCCTTGACCTTGACGGCTTGCACGTAGCCAAAGGCCTTTTCCCATGCCACGCCTAAGTTCTCACATCGCTTTTCTACTGACATCTTGGTTCGCTCTCTGGAATGAATGAGGTGCGGCTGGGCTGCCTTGCACCGGGTACCGAAGAATAGCGTTCCATTTAAAGCGTCGCTTCCCTCAATAGTCAGAGAAGCGCTATGGCTTTGGCGGGAACCACGAATCCCAGGTCTCCTTGATCGTCGCCTTGATAATGGCAATCGAATCCGGGTCGCCCTTGAGCAGCGCAGAAAAGTAGGCGCGGGCCTGCTTGAGCGACACGTCCGGCGGCAGCGGCGGCACGTTCGGGTCGGTCACCATCTCCAGCACGCAGGGCCGGTCGCAGCGCAGCGTTTCGTCCCAGGCTGGGCCCACGTCGTCCGGGTGCGAGACGCGGATGCCTTTTAGCCCGAGCAGCTCGCCGTACGCCGCGTACGGAAAATCCGGCAGGCCTTGCGACGGCGCGTAGCGCGGGTCGCCGCCAGTGCCGCGCTGCTCCCAGCTCACCAGGTTAAGGTCGCCGTTGTTCAGCACCATCACCACCAGGCGCGGGTCGGCCCATTGCCGCCACAGGCGCGCCACGGTGATCAGGCCATTGATGCCGTTCATCTGCATGGCGCCGTCGCCGGCGAGCGCGATCACGGGCCGCTCGGGCCAGGCGAATTTGGCGGCGATGGCGTAGGGCACGGCCGGGCCCATGGTGGCGAGGCCGCCGGACAGGCTGGCCATCATGCCGCGCCGCAGCCGCACGTCGCGCGCGTACCAGTTGGCCGACGAGCCGGAGTCGATGGTGAGGATGGCGCTATCCGGCAGGCGCGACGACAGTTCCCAGAATACGCGCTGCGGGTTGAGCGGATCGGCCTCGTTCATGGCGCGCGCCTCCAGCACGCGCCACCAGCGCTGCACGTTTTCCTGGATCAGCTGCTGCCAGCTGCGGTCTGTCTTCCGGTGCAGCAGCGGGATCAGCGCCGCCAGGGTGGCCTTGGCGTCGCCCACCAGGTTCAGTTCCATCGGATAGCGCAGGCTGGTGCGGCGGGCGTCGATGTCGATCTGCACGCCGCGCGCCTGGCCTTCTTTCGGCAGGTACTCGGCATAGGGGAAGGACGAGCCCACCATCAGCAGCGTGTCGCAGCCGTTCATCATGTCGTGGCTGGGTTTGGTGCCGAGCAGGCCGATGGCGCCCGTCACATATGGCAGGTCGTCCGGCACGGCGGCTTTGCCCAGCAGGGCTTTGGCGATGCCCGCGCCCAGCAGGTCGGCCACGGCGATCAGCTCGTCGGTGGCGTGCAGCGCGCCGGCGCCGGCCAGGATGGCGACTTTGCCGCCGGCGTTGAGGATGCCGGCAGCGTGCTGCAGGGCGTCGACGGACGGCTGCATGCTGGCGCTGAGCGCGCCGATGCCGGTGTGTAGCGAGCCGTGTTCGCGCGGCGGCTTGGGCACGGCGGGCAGGTCTTGCACGTCGTTGGGGAAGATAATGCAGGTGACGGTGCGCTGCTCCTTGGCGATGCGCATGGCGCGGTCGACCAGGTGGCGCACTTGCGCCGGGTCGTTCGCCACGTGCACGTATTCGTGCGCCACGTCCTTGAACAGGGAAAGCAGGTCCACTTCCTGCTGGTAGTCGCCGCCCATGGCCATGCGCGCCTGCTGTCCGATGATGGCAACCACGGGCTGGTGGTCCATCTTGGCGTCGTACAGGCCGTTGAGCAGGTGGATGGCACCGGGGCCGGAGGTGGCCAGGCAGACACCGGTCTCGCCGGTGAACTTGGCGTGGGCGGTGGCCATGAAGGCGGCCATTTCCTCATGGCGGGGCTGGATGAATTCGATCTGTTCCTGCCGCCCGAAGGCACCGACGATGCCGTTGATGCCGTCGCCGGGATAGCCGTACACGCGCCGCACGCCCCATTCGCCCAGGCGCTGCAAGAGGAAATCGCCCACTGTCGAAGACATGGCTGGCCTTCCGCAAGGTTTGCAATGTGGCCATGGTAGTGAGCCGGGCGCTGCGGCGGCGCACGCTACTCCTCGGAAACTTGGACGCGGATGGCGAGCAGGTAGAAGGCGAGCGACGCCAGCGCCACGGCCAGCAGCACCAGCAGCAGGATGGTGGGTACGCCGTAGTGCACCAGGCCGGCCACGGCCAGCGGGCCGGCGGCGCGCGAGATCAGCGCGGGGCCGGCCAGGGCGCCGGAGATGGCGCCGTAGTGGCGGCGGCCGAACATGGTCTGCGGGATGGTGCCGCGCACGATAGTGAGGATGCCGTTGCTCATGCCGTACATCATGCAGAACAGGGCGGCGGCCCAGGCGTGGGAGCCGAACAGCAGCAGCGCCAGCAGGGCGGCTGGCAGGGCGCCGAAAGTGACCTTGCCGACCGTGCGGGGCAGGGCGTTGCGGCCTACGGTCATTTCACCGATGCGGCCGGCCACCTGCATGGGGCCGACCAGTGCGGCCAGCCAGACCGCCAGCGCGGCGGTGTGGCCGTACTGCTGCAACAGCGGGATCAGGTGCACGGATAGCGCGGAGAAGATGAAGCTGTTGGCGGAGAAGGCGAAGGCGAGCTTCCAGAAGGCCGGGTGCCGGATGGCTTCCGGCAGCGTGTGCTCGCGCGGCGTCGCTTCCACGGTGGGCGGCGCGGCGGCCGCTGCCGGTTCCGGTGCGGCGGTGGGGTGCGGCGGCAGGTGCTTGCTGCCTGGGAGCAGCAGGTGCAGCGGGAAGCTCAGGAGCAGCTGCGCGGCGGCGTATACCAGGCAGGTGTCGCGCCAGCCGGCGCGGGCGTCGAGATACTGGGTCAGGGGCCAGGAGACGGTGCTGGCGAAGCCGCCAAACAGCGTAAGCGTGGAGATGGCTTTGCGGCTGTCCATGCCGAACTGGCGGTTGATGGCGGCGAAGGCCGCTTCATACATGGTCATGGCCATGGCCAGGCCGAGGATGGTCCAGGCCAGGTAGTAGGCGGGCAGGCTGTGCATACGGCTCAAGATGGCGAAGCCCAGCGCGCCCAGCACGGAGCCGGCACCCATCACGCTGCGCCCGCCGTGCCGGTCCAACAGCGCGCCGATGGGCGCGGCGGCCAGGCCGGACACCAGCAGGCTCCATGAGAACGCGCCCACCACCGATGCGCTGCTCCAGCCCGTCTCGCGCCGGATCTCGGGCGCCAGGATGGCGATGGCGTAGTACAGCGCGCCCCATGACATGATCTGCGTGCAGGCGAGGATGGCGAGGGTCTTCCAGCGTAGGTGCATAAACGGTTCGGCAAATGGTGTAGCCGACAGTGTAGCGTCGGCCTTGCCAGCTTGTCAGCATTGCTGGACTGACCTTTCAGCCTGGCCTGGTTCGCGCTAGGATAGGCTGGCTGGTTCGCTGGCTTCCGTTAAGGGTTTCGTATGCTGAAAAAAATTCCGGTTGCACAACTGAAAATTGGTATGTACATCGACCGCATCTGCGGCTCGTGGATGGCATGGCCGTTCTGGCAAAAGACGATTTTACTGGAGCGCACCGAGGATCTGGAGAAGATCCAGGCGAGCAGCTTGCGCGAGGTCTGGATCGATACCGCCAAGAGCCGTCCCGCTGCACTGGCCGGGATGGGCGGCGCCGGCGGCGAGGGCGGCGCGGAGGAGGACGCGGAGGGGGACCCGGGGGCGCCGGAAACGCAGCCGGAACCGGAGCCCAAGCAGGCGCAAGCGGCGGGCCGCGCAGGGCTGTCCACGGCGCCGCGCCGGGCGCTGGCGTCCATCGCGCCGGTCGGCATGGGCGACGAGGTCCAGCATGCCGTCAAGCTGCTCAGCAAATCGCGCGACGCGGTGCACTCCATGTTCAACGAGGCGCGCATGGGCAAGGCGGTCTCGGTATCGGACGCCGTGCCGCTGGTGGAAGAGATCGCGGGATCGGTGATGCGCAACGCGGGTGCACTGATCGGCCTGGCACGCCTGAAGACCGTCGATGACTACACGTACATGCATTCGGTGGCCGTGTGCGCGCTGATGATCGCGCTGGGCAAGCAGCTGCAGCTAAGCGATGAGGAAATCCGCCAGGCTGGGTTGGCTGGCCTGCTGCACGACATCGGCAAGATGGCAGTGCCGGCTGGCATCCTGAAAAAGCCCGGCAAGCTGACGGACGAGGAATTCGGCGCCATCAAGGCCCACCCGGCCGAGGGCCACAGGATGCTGGCGGCTACTCCGGGCATGGCAGCCATGGCGCTCGATGTTTGCCTGCACCACCATGAAAAGGTCGATGGCAGCGGCTATCCCGATGGCCTGAAGGGCGACGAAATTTCACTGTACGCGCGCATGGGCGCGGTGTGCGATGTGTACGACGCCATTACCTCGAACCGCCCCTACAAGCCCGGCTGGTGCCCGGCCGAGTCGCTGCGGCGCATGGCTGAATGGAGCAAGGGGCATTTCGACCCGGTGGTGTTTTCAGCGTTCGTCAAATGCGTCGGCATTTACCCGGTGGGCACGCTGGTGCGGCTCAAGTCCGAGCGCCTGGGCGTGGTAGTGGAGCTGACGGCGGGTCAGTCGCTGATCCAGCCCAAGGTGCGGGTGTTCTATTCAGCCAAGGGGCACGCCTACCTGCGCCCGGAGCTGGTGGACCTCGCTTCGAAGTCGGCAAACGACAGTATCGTCAGCCGCGAGGACGCCGCGGCCTGGGGCTTGCAGGATATCGACCGCTATTGGTCCGGCCATACGCAGTTCGCTTAAATCTCGATGATACCGCGCCGGATGGCGATGGTGACGGCGTGCGTGCGGTCGTTGGCGCCCAGCTTGGCCAGCAGGCCGCTCATGTGCGCCTTCACGGTTTCTTCGGCGATGCCCAGTTCCGCCGCCACGCGCCGGTTGGAGTTGCCCAGCGCGACCAGCCGCAGCACGTCGATTTCGCGTGCGGTGAGTGCGTCGGCGGCGAAATAGGCGGCCATTTCGGCGGCGATCTCGGGCGGAATGTGCTGCTGCCCGTCATGCACCTTGCGTATCGTGGCCAGCAGGTCGTTGCGCAGCATGCTTTTCAGCAGATAGCCGGCCGCCCCGGCTTTCAGCGCGCGCAGCACCTGCACGTCGCCCTTGTAGGTGGTGAGCACGATGATGCGCGCCAGCGGGTCTTGCGCGCGGATGGCGGCGATGGCGTCGATGCCGTTCATGACCGGCATCTGCAGGTCCATCAGGGTCACGTCCGGCCGGTGCTGCAGGTATTGCGCCACCGCCTGGGCGCCGTCGCCGGCCTCGGCCACCAACTGCACGTCCGGGCAGTGTTCAAGCACGGCGGACAGCCCCTCGCGCAGCAGGGGGTGGTCGTCGGCAACGAGAACGCGGATGGGAGGCGGATGATTCACGGTCAACAACTTTGTTAAAGGCAAACATTTTACACGAGACAAGCGACTTTTACGGTCTGTATACCCCAATCGGGGGTAGGGCATTGTGCAGTGCCGCGTTACGCTGCGCCATATGGATACATTGCTGGAACAGGACACAGATGCGATCGCATTCGGCCGCTACACCTTGCTGCCGGGACGGGGCGAGCTGCACGCCGGATGCGGAGAGGACGACGGGGCCGCTGGCCGTGTCGTGGCCCTCGGGCCGCGCGCCACGGCGGTGCTGATGGCGTTGATCGCGTCGCGCGGCACCGTGGTGAGCCAGAACGAGCTGCTGGCGCTGGCCTGGCCGGGGCAGGACATCCACGCCAGCAATTTACGGGTGCAGATTGCTGCGCTGCGCAAGGCGCTGGGCGAGGACCGTAACCTGATCGGCACGGTGGCGGGGCGGGGCTATGTGTTTTCGGGGCGGCTCAGCGCCGTGCCGGCCGCCGCCGCCGCGTCCGCGCGCGGCGCGGCGCGGCCCTGCACGCGCCAATTGCCGCTGCCGATGGCGGAAATGATCGGGCGTGAAGCCCAGTTGCAGGATGCGCTGGCACGGCTGCAGGGCTGCCGCCTGCTCACGCTGGCGGGCACCGGCGGCATCGGCAAGACGTTGCTGGCGCTGGCCATGGCGCACCGCACCGCCGCGGCATCCACCGGCAGCGTGGCCTGGGCCGAGCTGGCCGACGTATGCGACGCGCCCGGCGCCGGCGCCGCCGTGGCCTGCGCACTGGGCATGGGCGCACGGATTCCGGCCGAGGCGGGCGACGCCGCAGCCGGTACCGCAACCCGTGCTGCATCCAGTGCCGCATCCGGTGCCGCGCCAGGCGCGGCCGCTGCCCGCGCCGAAGCCGGCTTCGCCCATACCTTGGCCACGCTGGCTGCCCACATCGGCGATCAGCCTATGCTGCTGGTGCTGGACAATTGCGAGCACCTGGCCGATGCGGCTGCGCGGCTGGTGGAGGAACTGCTGCAGCGTTGTCCGCAACTGCGGCTGCTGGTCACTAGCCGCCAGCCCTTGCTGGCCGCCGGCGAAACCGTGTGGCGCGTGTCGCCGCTGGCGGTGCCGGACGTGGACGTGGTCGATAGCGCGCACCTGCTGCAATACAGTGCGCTGCAATTGTTCGTGGCCCGGGTGCGGGCGGCGGACAGCGGCTTTCATCCCACGCCGCGCATGGCAGTGCAGATCGCGGCGATATGCCGCAGGCTGGAAGGCTTGCCGCTGGCGATAGAGCTGGCGGCGGCTTGCGTGCCGGCACTGGGCGTGGAGCAGACCGCGTCCGGCCTGGATGACATGCTGCGGCTGCTGCGCCGTGGCCGCCGCAATGCGCCGCTGAGGCACCAGTCGATGCGCGCGGCGCTGGACTGGAGCTACGCGCTGCTGGCCGAGCCGATGCGCTGCGCCCTGCGGCACCTGTCCGCGCTGCCGGATGGCTTTACGATGGAGGCGGCGGTCACAGCGCTCGCGCCGCAGGGTTTTTCCCTGTACGAGGCGATCGATGCGCTGGCCGGGCTGGTGAGCCATTCGCTGGCGCTGGTGGACCATGGCGGGCCGCGCGCCCGCTACCGGCTTTCGGCCACCACACGGGCGTATGCGCTGGAGCTGAGGAGTGGGGTGGCGGGGTGAGGCTGGCCTGACCGGTTACGGCGCGTGGTGGCGCCTGACCCGCGCTACCGGCGAGCAAGCAGGCGCCACGGCTCAGCAATGGCGACGCGGCAATTCCCCGGGACGATTGAACGTGCGCGTAAGCCGGCATGAGCCGCCAGCGGTCCTAGTACTTGTTCCAGTTGTTGCGGCGGTGCTCCGACGCTTCCTTCAGCAAGTGGCTGGCGCGCAGCGCGTCGTCGTTCTGCACCGCCAGCGCCAGGTCTTGCAGCGCGGGCGGGTACTCGTGTTCGGCCGCGTCTTCCAGCAATTCGAATCCCCTGGCTTCGTCGCGTTCCACGCCCACGCCGTAGCGGTAGGCGTTCGACAGCAGGAACATGGCGTGCGCGTTGCCCAGCTCGCTGGCCAGGGCCAGCCACCTGGCCGACACCGCCGCGTCCTTACGCACGCCGTCGCCGTTGGCGGCCATCTGGCCCAGGGTCAGCGCGGCCTTGGCGTGGCGCGCCTCGGCGGCCTGCCGGTACCACGGCCAGGCCTGTTCCGGCGCGCCCGGCTGGGCGGCCAGCCCGGCCTGGGCCGGCAGGCCGCCGCGCAGCAGCTCGCCTAACTGGTAAGCCGCTTCCGCGTCGCCGGCGCGCGCCGCGTGCTCCAGCAACTGGCGCGCCGCGCCCTGGCGCTCCGGCTGCTTGCGGTACAACGTGCCCAGCTCCCGCTCGGCCACCGGCAAGCCTTGCCGGGCCCAGCGTTGCAGCTGCTGGCGCGCCTGCGGATCGCCGGTCTGCGCCGCCGCCATGGCGGCCGCTTCGATCTGCGCGGCCGACGGCGCCTCCGCTGACGCGGGCGCCTGCGTGCTCCACACCAGCACCGCGCCCGCCAGGATCACCGATGCACCGGCCAGCAGATGTGCGCTTTTCATGGCCGGCATCACTTGCTCAGGTCTATCGTGTACTTGGCGAAGCCGCTGGCATCCAGCCCGCCTTCCGCCGCCACGCTGGCCAGGCCGCTGGCCTTGGCCTGCGCCAGGTGGCCCGGCGCCGAGCGCAGGATCACCGGGCCGGCGGTGGCCACCTTCACAAAGCTCCAGCTGCGCGCGCTGCCGTTGGCCGCCAGGGTCACCTTGCCGCTGGCCTTGCCCAGCGCCTGCAGGTAGTTGCTCACCACGGTCTGGTTCGCGTCCGGCGACTTGATGATGGTCTTGCTGCCGTCGATGCCGGGCACCGCGCCGCCGCCGCCGGCGCGGTAGTCGTTGGTGGCCACGATGAAGTCGTCCGCGTCCGCCACCGGCTTGCCCTTGTACGTCAGGCCCACGATGCGGCTGCCGGCCGGCTTGGTCACATCGATCTGGTATTTCAGCTCGTTGTTCTCGGCGTAGAACACGTCGTAGTTATAGATGGTGCCGTAGCTCGGCACCAAGTCCTGCTCGGCGGTCTTGGCCGGGTCGATCTGGCCGAACTGGCGCGCCGCCGTTTCCAGCCAGGCTTTCAGGTCCGAACCCTTGATCTTCACCGCCTGCAGGTTGTTGTTGCTGTACAGGTAAAGGTCGCCCGGATTGCGCACCTGCAGGCCCACCGGCGCCGCCGCGCTGGCACCCGGCGCCACGTCGGTGAAGTCGGATGGGCCATTGCGGCCCGCCTTGAATGGCGCGCTGCACGAGATGACGGGAATCGCTTTGTAGCTTGCCAGCGTGGCGTCGGTGCTGGTGGCGATAAAGTTCTTCACGTAGTCGATCTGCGCCTGGTTGACCAGCTGGATCGCGCTCACATCGCCTGCCAGCGCGAAGTAGGCCGACATCTGGAAGTCCGTGCTCACGCCCAGCGGCTGCTTGGCGTAGGCGATGGTGGCCGCGTGCTCGCTGGCCACTTGTGCGGCGATGGCCGGATCGGCCTTGACGTTGGTGCTGCCGTCGGTGTACTTGAAACCGCGCGATTCCACCGTGGTCTTGCCCGGGACAACCACCCATTTCGCACCCTGGTACACCAGCTGCAGCTTGATGATGCCCAGGCGCCGTCCCCAGCTCTGCGCCATCACCGTCGGCACGCCGTTGACAAAGCCGTTGGCGCCGTCCACGTTGGCGCTGGCCGGAAGGCTGGAGAAAGACGGGTCCAGCGCGGCCGCGCCGGTCTCTTTCCCTTTCGGGAAGATCAGGTGCGAGTGGCCTATCATCAGCGCGTCGATGTCCATGCCGGGCGAGGTCAGGTGGTAGCTGGCGTTCTCCATTTTCGGGCTGTAGGCGCTGGTGTCGATGCCGCCGTGCGACAGCGCCACCACCAGGTTGGCGCCCTTGGCGCGCAGCTCGGGCACGTACTTGCGCGCCGCTTCCACCGCGCCGCTCACGGCCACCTTGCCGGCCAGGTTTTTCTGGTCCCATTCCAGGATCTGCGGCGGCACAAAGCTCATCACGCCGATATTGAGCTTCACGCTGACCGGCTTGCCGTCCGGGCCGGTGCCCGTGAAGTCGCGCGCCAGCATGGTGTAGGGCTGGAAAATCGGCTTGTCGCTGGCCACGGCGGTCACGTTGGTCAGCACCAGCGGGAAGGCGGGCGCGCCGCAGTTGCCGGCCGGCTTGCTCACGCCGGGGATGCCGAATTCGGTATTGGTCACCTGGCTCAGGTAGGGCAGGCCGTAGTTGAACTCGTGGTTGCCCATGCCGCCGGCGTCGAATTTCATGCTGTTCATGGCCTTGTGGATGGCCAGCGTGGCGCTGCACGCTACCGGCGTGGTGACCGCCTGCAGGTCGCCCAGCAGCGTGCCCTGGATGGTGTCGCCGTTGTCGAGCAGGATATTGTTGGGGAACTCGGCACGGGCGGCCTGCACCAGGGTGGAAGTGCGCTCCACGCCCAAGGTGGCGTCTTCGGCCAGCGAGTAATAGTTGTAGCTCATGACGTTGGCATGCAGGTCGGTCGTCTCCAGCAGCGCCAGGGTGACGGTGGTGCCTTCCGCATAGGGCGCCGGCGCCGGGGCGGGCGGCGCGGCGTCGTTTGAGCAGCCTGCCAGGCCGGCAGCGGTCATGGCAGCCAGGGTGGCTGCGGCGGCCGCCAGGATCTTGTTGTTGGTCATTGCAATGCTTCCGTCGGTTGATAACGGCAAGACTTTACATTGCTCTAATGACAAGCGCGTGACAGTTTCCTATCGTGCGCAGGGCGCCAGCGTAATCTGGTGGCGGGCGGTGCTGGCGCGCCACAGGGCGTCGCAGGGCAGGGAGGCCAGCGCGGCGTTCAGGCGCAGCAGCAGCGCCTTTTGATGCGGGCCCACGAACAGGCGCCGCGCGAACGGCGGCGCGCCCGGTTCGGGGATGGCGGCCAGCTTGCCGGCAAACTCCGCCTCGCCCTCGATGGCGCCATACAGCAGGCGGTTCATCTGCGTGAAGTCCACCCGGCCGAGCGCCACCTTGCGCAGGTTCAGGCGCTCGGCGCCCGTGTCCTGGCGCTGCAGGCCGCCGTCCTCCACCAGCCGCTCCAGGTTCAGGTAGCGGTAGCCGATGATGGCGCCGAAGCGCAGCCCGCGCAGATCCTCCACCGATTCCAGCTGTGGTGTGGAACTGGCGGCAAATATCAGCACGTTATGGTCGTAGAAAACCGGCTCGCTCCACAGGAAGCGCGGATTGCGGTCCTCGTTTACGAAGCCGGGCGACAGCAGCAGGCCCACGCCGTCGAAGGAGGCCGGATTGCGCATGCTGGCCAGCATCAGGCGCTGGCGCGGCACGTGGCGCAGCCGCAGTCGGTAGGCGCCTGCCAGATGGACATTCAGCCGCGCCACCAGGTCGGCCGCGATACCGCTGCCGTCCGGGTTCAGGAAGGGCGGCGATAGATAAGTGTTGTACGCATCCAACTGCTGCTCGGCGCACCGCGCCGGGACGGCGCCCGCCAGCGTGGCGAGCAGCACAGCCAGTACGGCCAGCAGCGTGGGCATTTTCCGCACGGGCGTCCTTTATCCATAGGCTAGTTTGGTGCAGTATAGTGCGGCGCCATGGTAATGTCTCGGCGGGCACGCGCTGGCAACGATACCGAAAACGATATCGGAAACGGTTAAAATTTGATTGGATTGAATTCGCACTGCCGTCATAAGATGGCTTCGAACTGGCAGGGCTGGCAAGTTGGCAGGTTGCCTTGCATACATAATTAAAACAGACGGAGACCTTTATGGAACGGACCACCGGCCCAATCGCGGCCAAAACTTCTACTTTTATCTTGAAAGCCTCTGTCGGGTCGCTGCTCGCAGCGGGCTTGCTGAGCAGCGCCTCCGTCTGGGCGCAACAGGCTCAAGCCGCAGCCGATGCGGCCGGACCGGTCGTGACCGTGACCGGCGTGCGCAAGGCGGCGCAAAGCGCGCAAACCATCAAGCGCAACGCCGATGAGGTGATCGACTCCATCGTCGCCGAGGAAGCCGGCAAATTCCCGGACAAGAACGTGGCTGAAGTGCTGGGCCGCGTGTCCGGCGTGCAGATCCGCCGCGAATCCGGCGAAGCCAGCTCCATCATCGTGCGCGGTCTGCCCGGCCTGGTAACCCTGTTGAACGGCCGCGAGATCTACACCTCCAACGGCCGCAGCTTGTTCCTTGCCGACATCCCGACCACCATGCTGCAGCGCGTGGACGTCTACAAGACCCAGAGCGCGGACATGGTCGAAGGCGGCACCGCCGGCGTGATCGACGTGCGCACCTCGCGTCCGTTCGACTTCAAGGGCTTCACCGCCAACCTGGCCGGCCGCGTGGAAAACCGCAACCGCGCCGAGACCAACGACCCGCAAGCGTCGGGCATGGTCTCGAACCGCTGGAAAACCGGCTTTGGCGACGTCGGCGCCTTGCTGGGCCTGTCCTACCAGAAGGGCAACTACCACGACGAAGTGACCTGGAGCGCGCCGCCGGATCACCTGGTGCCGGGCGACCCGGCCGCCACCGGCCCGATCGACGTGGGCCACGTCAACGCGCTGGGCAAGCGCGTGCGCCTGTCGGCTAACTGGGCCCTGCAATGGCGTCCGTCGAACACGGTGGAACTGTACGCCGAAGGCTGGTCCACCCGCATCGACCACGACATGGAGCGCCAGTTCTTCCTGGGCGGCGTGGGCTGGAACCCGAACTCGACCTACACCTTCTTCCCCGGCACCAAGCAGGTGGCCACGTTCTCTTCGACCAACCCGAACGGCCTGTTCGCGCTCAGCTCCAACCAGGCGCCGCAGGACGATTCCGAGAGCCACCAGGGCGCCATCGGCGCGCGCTGGGACGTCACCCCGGACCTGCGCGTGACCACGGAATTCTCGCGCGTCAACAGCCGCTGGAAGCAGGAATTCCCGATCCTGGAAATGACCGCCAGCCCGACCAAGATCGAAGGCAGCACCTATGTCAACGGCGGCGCGTACTTCAACTACCCGGGTTACGACATGACCAACCCGGCCAACTACAAGCTGGGTGCCTTTATCGACAACTGGCAGGCCTCGGGCGGCCAGTCGAACGACTGGCGGGCGGACGCCATCTACAACAACGGCGAAGAAAATTTCTTCCGCGAATTCAGCGCCGGTGTGCGCCTGGCCCAGCGCAAGGCCTCGTACCAGCATGAAAGCATGAACTTCCTGCCGGTGCCGGCCAACGCGCCAGCCGTGACCGCGCTGCCGGGCATGCTGTGCCCGTCGATGAACCTGGCCAACGACTACGGCATGAACCAGTGGCTGGTGGCCTGCGCCGGTTACCAGCACAGCAATATCGACGCAATCCGCAAGCTGTATGGCCGCGATGGCCGCACCGCGCCTGATCCTTACTCGCTGTACCGCAATGCTGAAGACACCACCGCCTTCTACGGCAAGACCCGCTTCGGCTTTGACGCCTTCGGCGTGCAGTTCGACGGTACCGCCGGCGTGCGCGTGGTGCGCACTCAGTTGGACGTGAACGGCTTCAGCAACATCAACGGCAATCCGGTGGCCGTCAACCGCGACGTGTCCACCACCGACGTGCTGCCCAACATGACCCTGAAGGCCACGCTGCGCAAAGACTTGATCGCCCGCCTGACCGCCGGCAAAGCGGTCCAGCGTCCGAACTTCGGCGACTTCAATCCGGGCGTCTCGCTGGGCGCCACGCCGGATGGGGCAGGCATCTATGGCGGCAACGGCGGCAACCCGGACCTCAAGCCCATCACGGGCAAGAACGTAGACGCGGCGCTGGAATGGTACTTCGCCCCGACCGGCAGCGTGACGGCCACCGTCTTCAAGCACAAGTTCGAGGACTACGTGATCCGCCGCCTGAGCCTGGAACAGATCGACGGCAAGACCTACCGCATGGACCGTCCGCGCAACGTGAACGACGGCCAGCTGGAAGGCATCGAACTGGGCTACCGCCAGTTCTACGATTTCCTGCCCGGCTGGCTGAGCGGGTTCGGCCTGGAGGCGAACTACACCTACATGAAGGGTCACCTGATGGAGGACGGCAAGAAGAATCCTTTCCAGGGCATGTCGAAGAACGCCTACAATATCGTCGGCCTGTATGAGCGCGGCCCGTGGTCGGCCCGCGTGGCCTACAACTGGCGCAGCCGCTTCGTTGACACCTACAACTACCGCGCCCTGGGCCTGGACCTGATCGTCAAGCCGATCAAGACCGCCGATGCGTCGCTGTCGTACAAGATCAACGACAACATGGGCGTGACGCTGGACGTGGAAAACCTGCTGGACCGCACGTACAACGACTACCACGGCATCGAGACCAACCCGCGCGACGTGCGCCGCTACGACCGCACCATCGGCCTGTCGCTGCGCTGGAAGATGTAATTCGCGTCACCGCAGGGCGGGTTGGCGGGGCGATGCCCCGCCGCCCGCCGGAGCCGCCGCGCCGCAAAGCCCGGCGGCTTTTGCAGTTTTTGATTCGCACCTGTATCGGAAGAAATATGCATACCCAAAAGCTAAGCACGCTGGAAAAAATCGGCTTCGGCGCCGGCGACATGGCGCTGAACGTGGTGATCTCCTCGATGATGCTGATCATCACCTTTTTCTACACCGACATCTACGGCCTGCACACGGCCGACCTGGCGATGCTGTTCCTGGTGGTGAAATTCGTCGGCGCCGCCGCCGACCTGGTGATGGGCCAGATCACCGACCGGTTCACCAGCCGCTGGGGCCGCTACCGCCCTTACTTCCTGCTGCTGGCCGTCCCGTACGGCATCAGCGTGTTCTTCGTGTTCTCGACCCCGGACTGGGGCTACGACGCCAAGCTGCTGTGGGCCTACTCCACCTACATCCTGATGACCATCATGACGGCGGGCGTGGGCATCCCCTACATTTCGCTGCCGAGCAGCCTCACCAGCGACCCGCAGGAACGCCTGTCGGCCAACGGCTACCGCCTGTTCTTCGCCAAGATCGCCGGCTTCCTGGTCACCATCGTGGTGCCGGTGCTGGCCGAACGCTGGGGCAGCGGCAATCCGGCGGCCGGCTACCAGGCCGCCATGGCCGTGATGGCCGCCATGGGCGTGGCGCTGTTCCTGTTCTGCTTCTTCACCACCACCGAGCGCGTGACCCACGTGGTCGAGCGCCAGTCGCTGTGGGTGCAGCTCAAGCTGCTGCTGCGCAATGACCAGTGGCTGATCCTGTGCGGCGTCTGTGTTACCGGTACCATCGGCTACGTGCTGCGCGGCTCGGTGGCCATCTACTATGCCAAGTACTACCTGGGCGGCAACACCGCCGTGGTGTCCACCTTCATGTCCATCGGCGTGGGCGCGGCCATCCTGTCGATGATCGCTTCCACCTGGATCACCAAGTTCTACTGCAAGGTCAAGCTGTTCCGTTACAGCCAGATCGGCGTGGCCATCATCAGCGTGCTGATCTACGCGCTGGTGAAGCCGGGCGACATCATGCTGGCCTTCGTGCTGTACTTCCTGCTGTCCTTCGTGGTGGACCTGCACGCGCCGGTGTTCTGGTCGGCCATCGCCGAGACCATCGACTACGGCCAGGTGAAAACCGGCAAGCGCGTGTCCGGCTTCGCCTTCGGCGGCATTTCCGTGTGCCAGAAGGCGGGCATGGGCGTGGCCGGCGTGCTGGTGGGCGTGCTGCTGACCTATTTCAACTACCAGCCCAACCAGGAGCAGACCCCGTTCGCGCTCACCGGCATTGCGCTGATGCTGTCGATTATTCCCGGCTTCTTCCACTTCCTGATGGGCCTGCTGATGTTCAAATACCGCATCAGCGACCAGTACTACACCGAAGTGAAGGCCGAAATGAAAACGCAAGGCTATGCCGCTGGCTGACCCTTGCAGGCAAAATTTTTAGAAAACGGAGAACCACGTGGCTGAAACCCTCAAGCCCCTGATCGAGCAACGCGCCGATCCCTACATTTACAAGCACACCGACGGCTACTACTACTTCACCGCCTCGGTGCCGCAGTACGACCGCATCGAGCTGCGCCGCGCGCGCACCATCGCCGGCCTGGCCGAGGCCGAGAAGGTCGACGTCTGGTTCAAGCCGGACAGCGGCGCCTGGAGCGAGCTGGTGTGGGCGCCCGAGCTGCACTACAACCAAGGCGCCTGGTACGTCTACTTCGCCGCCGCGCCCAGCCGCGAGATCAAGCACAAGCTGTTCCAGCACCGCATGTACGCCATCCGCAACCAGAACGCCAACCCCCTGGAAGGCCAGTGGGAATTCATGGGCCAGATCGACACCGGCATCGACACCTTCTGCCTGGACGCCACCACCTTCACGCACCAGGGCCAGCTGTACTACCTGTGGGCGCAGAAGGACGTCGACATCGAAGGCAACTCCAACCTCTACATCGCGCCGATGAAGACGCCGTGGCAGCTGGGCGGGCCGCCGGTCATGCTCAGCAAGCCGGAATTCGACTGGGAGATCCGCGGTTTCTGGGTCAACGAAGGCCCGTCCATCCTCAAGCGCAACGGCAAGATCTTCATCAGCTACTCGGCCAGCGCCACCGACGAGAACTACGCCATGGGCCTGCTGTGGGCCGACGAGAATGCTGACCTGCTGGACCCGGCCTCGTGGACCAAGTCGCCGGAGCCGGTGCTGCGCACCTGCTACGAAGGCAAGATCTACGGTCCCGGCCACAACAGCTTCACCTACGGCGACGGCGACGACGTGCTGCTGGTCTATCACGCCCGCACCTACACCGAAATCGTCGGCGACCCGCTGTGGAACCCGGACCGCCACACCTTCGTCAAGGCCTTGCGCTGGGACGAGCAGGGCATGCCGGTGTTCGGCAAGGCGTCGGAGGCGTGATGGAACTGCGTATCACCGAAGCGCCGTTCGGCGCCACCACGGACGGCGTGCCGGTCAAGCTCTACACGCTGACCAACCGCAGCGGCATGCTGGTGAAGATCACCAACTACGGCGGCATCATCACCGAGCTGCACGTGCCGGACCGCGACGGCCGCCTGGCCGACGTCACGCACGGTTTCGACAGCGTGGCGCCATACTGCGGCGACGTACCGTACTTCGGCGCGCTGATCGGCCGCTACGGCAACCGCATCAAGCACGGCCGCTTCGGGCTGGACGGACGCACGGTGCAGCTGGACGTGAACGACGGCGAGAACCACCTGCACGGCGGCGCGCAAGGCTTCCACAAGCAGGTGTGGCAAGCCACGCCGTTCGTGGCGCCCGATTCGGTCGGCCTGACGCTGGTGTATCTGAGCGCCGACGGCGAACAAGGCTACCCCGGCAACCTGCGGGTGGAAGTGGTGTATGAACTCAACAACGCCAGCGAACTGCGCGTGCGCTACACCGCCGTGACCGACCAGGCCACGCCGGTCAACCTGACGCAGCACGCCTACTTCAACCTGGCGGGGCAGGGCGACATCCTGGGCCACGAACTGACCATCCAGGGCGACCGCTACACCCCGATCGACGGCAAATCGATTCCGTTGGGCGAGCTGGCGCCGGTGGCCGGCACCGCGTTCGACTTCCGCACCCCGCAAGCGATCGGCGCGCGCATCGGCGACGGCGAAGCGCAGCTGGCCAACGGCAAGGGCTACGACCACAACTGGGTGCTGAACAACCAGAGCGGCGAGCTGGGCCTGGCCGCCACGCTGCGCGACCCGCTGTCCGGCCGCGTGCTGGAACTGTTCACGCGCGAACCGGGCCTGCAGTTCTACAGCGGCAATTTCCTGGATGGCACGCTGAAAGGCAAGGGCCGCAGCTACGAATACCGCAGCGGCCTGTGCCTGGAACCGCAGCACCACCCGGACTCGCCCAATCACCCCGAGTGGCCCGGCACCATCCTGCGTCCCGGCGACACCTACTTCACCGAGTCGCTGTACCGTTTCTCGGCCGCTTAAAGCCACATCGGGGTCTCGACAGGCCCCGATTGTTTACTTCAGCTTGTCCAGCACCTCGTTAATGGCCTTCACCACCGCCTGCGGCTTGTCGGCCTGGATGATGTGGCCGGCGCCCGGCACCACGCGCTCGCTGCCGCGCTTCGACAGTGCGGCCACTTCCTTGTGCATCTTGCGGTTTTCGTTCTCAAACGCCTTGTTCAAGCCGCTTTGCGGCTTGCCGGGCACGGCGAACGGGCTCACGCTGCGCGTCAGCACCACCAGCGGCATGTCGCCGAAGCTGCGCCGCGCGGCGCGCAACTGGTCGCCGCCCTGGTCGAAGTTGAAGTCCTCCGAGGTTGCCGCGCGCCAGTGCCGGGCGGACGACATCACCCCCAGGTAGGCTTTGGCCAGTTCCGGCCCGAAGTGCGGCGGCACCTGGCCGACGCAGTGCTGCAGCTGCTCCGGCGTGAAGCCTTTTTCGGCCTGCGCGGCGCATTCCTTCTCCATGCCGTTCTGCTGCGCGTAGATCTGCTTCAGCTTGCCTTGCACGATCTTGTCCAGGCGCTCGGTCTCGTCCTCGTGCTGCGGCTCCACCAGCACCATCCCTTTCACCTCGGCCGGATAGCGGTAGGCGTACAGCTGTACATTGGCGCCGCCGTAAGATGTGCCCACCATTACATACGGCGGCGCGATGCCGGCCTTGCCCAGCAGCGCGTGCAGGTCTTCCACCGCATTGCCCGAGATGCCTGTACGCGGCGACGGATCGCTAAAGCCAAGTCCGGCGCGGTCGTAGACGCAGGCGCGTGTGCGCCTGGCGATCTGCGGCTGCACGCCGACCCAGCTCCAGGCGGCGTCGCTGGAGGGCGAGTCGAACACCACCGTGAGCGGCCCGCTGCCGCTGCAGTGCAGGTTCAACTTGCGGCCGCCGATGTCTATCATCTGCTGCGGTTTGGAAAAAGCGAGTTGCTGATCGATGGGGGCGGCTGCGTTGGCGCACTGTGCTGCCATGGCGCCGGGAATGGCAGCGAGGATGGTTGCGAGTTTTTTGACGTTCATGTCTTTCCGCGCATGTTGGTGAAAAACCAATTGTGTCATAGTAAGCATTGCGGGGCCAGCTTGATCGGAATCATAATTTCCGTTGTAAAATGGCAAGAAAACTGCTTGCGTCCCTGTTTTGAAAAAAATACCCGCGCCCGCGAAGACTTCGCCGCATGCCCCCACTATCCGCTCCAGGCTGGTACTGCTGGTACTGGCCTGCATCGTTCCGGCATCGCTGATGGCGGCCGGGTTAATCTATTATGATTACAAGCTGAGCCGCGAAAGCTTCGTCCAAAGCGCGATCGCCACCGCGCGGGCCAATGCACTGGAAATCGACAAGGAGCTGGCCGTGGTGGAATCGGCGCTGGTCGCGCTGTCCACCTCGCCCAGCTTCACGTCGGGCGACCTGAAGGCCTTCGACGCGCAGGCGCGCAAGCTGGGGGCGCGGCAGAACATCTTCAATATCGTGCTGGAGGACGCCGGCGGCCAGCAGCTGATGAATACCTTCCTGCCTTACGGCCAGCCGCTGCCGCGCAATCCGGACGACCTGATGCTGAAGTACGTCCTCGAGCGCGACGAGACAGTCAATTCCAGCCTGTTCATCGGTCCGGTCTCGGCCCGCCACATCGTGTCGGTCGGCATCCCGGTGCGCGACGGCAAAGGCAAGCGGTATGCGCTGACGGCCACCATCGCGGCCGAACGGTTTGAAGCCGTGCTGCGCCAGCAAAGCTATCCCGCGCACTGGATCACCAGCGTGCTTGACCGGAACGGGCTGATCGTGGCGCGCTCCAGGGACATGAAGCGCTTTATGGGCACCAGCGCAATCCCGCAAGTGCGGCAGCGCATGCATCGGCAACCTGAAGGCGCTTTCGAAACAGAAACGCTGGATGGCGTGCCTATCCTCGCGGTGATGTCGAAGGCGGGCAAATCGGAATGGACCGTGGCGATCGGCATTCCGCTGGACCGGCTCAGCGCCGAAATGAACCGCAAACTGTGGTCGCTGGTGCTGGCCACGGCCGGCCTGCTGGGCAGCAGCCTGTTCTTCGCCTGGCTGGTCGGCGCCCGCATACGCCGTTCCCTGCGCGGGCTGATACCGCCGGCACTGGCGCTGGGCGCGGGCGAGCGCGTGGAGCCGGCCAGCCATGGCCTGCGCGAAGCGGACGACGTGGCCGAGGCCATGGCGAAAGCGGCGGCCATGCTGCGCGAGGCCAAACACCAGGCTACGCACGATGTGCTCACCGGCATAGCCAACCGCGCCATGTTCACAGAATTCCTTGCGCGCCAGCTTGCCATCGCCAGCCGCAGCCTCGCCCCGCTGTCGGTGCTGTACCTGGACTTGGATAACTTCAAGACCATCAACGACACCCATGGCCACGCGGTCGGCGACGCGCTGCTGATCAGTGCGACGGGGCGCTTGACCGCACAGCTCAGGAAGGCCGACATGGCGGCCCGGCTGGGCGGCGACGAGTTCGCCGTGGTGCTGTGCGACGCGGGCGCGGCGGAAACCGCCACTGTGGTGGACAAACTGGTCAAGCTGATGGCCGAACCGTACCGGCTCGCTGGCCTCGAACTGCAGGCGGCGGCCAGCATCGGCGTTGCCGTGTTCCCGGAATCCGGCGCGACGGTGGAGAGCCTGCTGGCGGCAGCGGACCAGGCCATGTACACGGCCAAGGCGGCCCGCAAGCAGGTGCGCCGTGCGTCCTCGCAAGACGATGCACAAAGCCGGCCCGGCGGCAATTACTTGGGGTAAGATGCACGGCTTGTCCGACAACGTTTCCCAGGATCCCCATGGCAGTGTCCAGTACCAACGAACCCGTCAACTCCGCATTGGTCACCTCTGACCCGGTCGTCCTGGGCATCCTGGTTGTCGTGCTCGGCCTGGTCCTGGCCAGCGAACGGTCGCCGCATCCGTTCTGGCGCCGCTTCTATTCCGTGGTGCCGGCGCTGCTGCTGTGCTACTTCATTCCCGGCCTGCTGAATACCTTCGGCGTGATCAACGGCGAATCGTCTCGCCTTTACCCCATGGCACGCGACTACCTGTTGCCGATGGCGCTGGTGCTGCTGACCCTGGCGTGCGACCTGGGCGCCATCGTGCGCCTCGGCCCCAAGGCCATTATCCTGTTCCTGACCGGTACCACCGGCGTGATCCTGGGCGCGCCCGTGGCCCTGGCCATCATGGGCTTTTTCGACCCGTCGCTGCTGAATCCCGAGGGGCCGAACGCCATCTGGCGCGGCATGACGACCACCGCCGGCTCCTGGATCGGCGGCGGCGCCAACCAGGCGGCAATGAAGGAAGTGTATGCCGTCGGCGCGGACGTGTTCGGCAAGTTCGTGGCGGTGGACGTCATTTGCGCCAACATCTGGATGGCCTTCCTGCTGTTCCTGGCCGGGCGCAGCGCGCGCCTGGACGCCTGGCGCGGCGCCGACACGCGGGCACTGGACGACTTGCGCGTGCGGGTTGAAAAGGTCCAGCTCGACAGCGCCCGCATCGCCGGTTCCTACGACATGCAGCTGATCCTGGCGTACGGCCTCGGCGCCACCGGCCTGGCGCACTGGATGGCAAGCTATATCGTGCCATTCATCAAAACCAACGCGCCCCACCTGGAGCGCTACAGCCTGACGGCGAACTTCTTCTGGGTGACGGTGCTGGCCACCACCTTCGGCCTGATGCTGTCCTTCACGCGCGCCAAGAAGCTGGAGGGGGCGGGCGCCTCCAAGTTCGGCTCGGTGGCGATCTACATCCTGGTCGCCACCATCGGCATGCAAATGAACCTCGGCGCGATCTTCTCGGATCCCGAACTGTTCGCGCTCGGTCTGATCTGGATCAGCTTCCACGGTGCGCTGATGCTGGGCATGGCCTGGCTGATCAAGGCCCCGGTGTTCTACATGGCGGTCGGCAGCCAGGCCAATATCGGCGGCGCCGCCAGCGCGCCGGTGGTCGCCAGCGCTTTCCACCCGGCGCTGGCGCCGGTCGGTGTGCTGCTGGCGGTGCTGGGCTATGGCCTGGGCACCTACGGCGGGTGGATAGCGGGCCAGCTGCTGCGCTTGCTGACGGGAGCGTAGCCTGGCGCCGGCCTGTGCGCAGGCCGGCGGATCTGTCGGGTTTTTGCCGCAACGCGCGTGCGGCCGCTTCACATACAAATTGCTGCATGGTAATATAAAGTGTATTTTGACTAACTCCTACACTTTTAAAGTATTCCATGCGTATTAAAACTGCTCTTGCCCTCGGCATTTCCCTGCTCACCCTGTCCGGCGCCGCCAGCGCGGGATGCCAGTTCTCCTACCGGCACTATGGCGAGCCGCAGACGTTCAAGCTGATCGAAAAGGGTATCGGTTCCAAGGTGACGGACCAGTACTGCGCCAAGTACAATAAAACGCACGAAATCGTCTTCATCACCAACGAGTATGTCAATACCAAGGGCACCATGGCGCATACCAGCGTCGGCCTGCGCAAGCGCGGCAGCAAGGAATTGCCGTCCATGCGGCGTTCGGCGTATCAGTACGAAGAGGGCAATTTCGTGGTCGCCAAAGGCTACGAAATGGCTGCCAAAGTATCCCTTGATACGCTCATGGACGTCATGTCCGACCTGGATACCTACGCGAACTGACCAAGGCATCCTGGCCGCCGGGCCAGCACCGGCTCAGCGCGTTTCGTAGTGCTGCGCCGCCAGCAGCATGCCGGCAAACCACCGGCGCGCGGCGGCCTGCCATGCCGGTTTTTTTCTACCAGGGGAAGTCTTCCTTGTAACGGGACAGGAATTGCCACTCCGGGTCCGCAGACGCTTGCACCGATATGTCATGCTCGGGATAGCGCTGCTTCAATTCCTGCAGGCGGCGCTCGGCCGGCGCCGAAGCCAGCGCGAAACCGTAGTAGGTCCGCTTGCCGGCAAAGGTTTCAATCAGCACAATCAGGCCTTCGTCGCGCTGCTCGAACAGATCGAGGGCGTCCTGGTCGAAGCCGGCCAGCGACCGGTTGTAGCCGGTCTCGGGCAGGCCGTTGTCGCTGACGCTGGCCAGCTGGTGCGTGATGCGCACCAGTTGCGGAAAGCGGGCACGGTTCCGGTCGGAGTCCGCAGCGGGCCGTACGCGCAGCGCCAGCGGGAAGCCTTCGTAGGTAAAACTGGCGCCCAGCCACTTGCCGTCCGCGGACGGCGTCCATGAACCGGTCCGGGACGGCGGCTGCATCGCACCCCAGGAATCGCATACGCCGCCGAACGGCGCGGCCAGTTCGGAAACGGTGCTCTGCACCGACATCGCCAGCTCGTAGGTAAGCAGGCCGTGCACCAGGAATATCACGTAGCCGTCGCCGTCCTCATCGGGATTGTGCAGCTGGATGCGCGGGTACAGGCTGTGCAGCGCGCGCAGCAACGATTCGGGCGGCGGCCAGCTGTCGAAGTCCACGATGAACTCGATCTCCACTGCCTCGCTGAAGTCGAATCCACTTTCCCGCATGCGGCGAAACATGTCGCCGTCCACGTCGTCAGGCCAGTCAGTCGGCAGATGCGTCATGTTGCTTCCTGGAACGTTAATGGGAAGCCAATTCTGGCGCAATACGATCAAGCGTTGCGAAATTATTATGGGAGAAGGCACATGCGTATCTCTGCAGCGGTGGACAGCTCGGCGGCCGGCCATGCGGTATCGGTCGAGACGGACGGCAAGGTGCAGGCGCTGGCTGTGCCGGCCAAACCCTCCGGCCATGGCTCAGCCGTGAACGGCGGCGAATTGCTGATGCTGGCGCTGGCCACTTGCTACTGCAACGACCTGTACCGGGAGGCGCAACGCCTGGGCATCCCCATCGATGGTGCACACGTGCAGGCCAGCGCCGAGTTCGCCGGCGTCGGGCTGGCCGCCAGCGATATCCGCTACACGGCCGCCATCCGCTCTGCCGCGTCCGCAGAGGACGTCGCCAGGCTGCTGCGCGAAACCGACGCGGTGGCCGAAGTCCACAACACCATCCGCGCCGGCGTGCAGGTCACGCGGCTGTGATACGGCCGGCGGCACGCGTCCGGCGTGCGCTGCGGGCCTCCGGCATGGGCCATTCGGAACCAGCCGCTCCCTACCGGTTCGGCCGCCGTTCCGGTATCATTCGGCATGAACAAGATTTCTTTCCAGCCGTTTGTTATTGGCGTCGCCGGCGGCAGCGGCAGCGGCAAGTCAACGGTGTCCCAGCAAGTGCTGGCGTCGTTCGGCGCCGATATGGTCTCGGTCGTGATGCAGGACGACTACTACTGCGACCAGTCCCATCTCACCCCCGAAGTCCGCCGCCAGCAGAATTACGACCATCCGCAGGCTTTTGACTGGCCTTTGCTGGTACAGCACGTCCAGGCCTTGCGCAATGGCGAAGCGATCGAGATGCCGGAATACGATTTCACGCTCGACAACCGTTCCAACCGCACCATCCCGGTCAGGCCGGCCCCGGTCATCGTGATCGAAGGCCTGTTTGCCCTGTATGATGCGGACCTGCGCAAGATGATGTCGCTGAAGATCTTCGTCGATACCGCCTCCGACGTGCGTTTCATCCGCCGCATGCAACGCGACATTACGGAACGCGGCCGCTCGGTGGACAGCGTCGTCGGCCAGTACCTGGAAACGGTGCGCCCGATGCACAAGCAATTCATCGAGCCGACCAAGCGCCACGCCGACGTCATTATTCCGCATGGCGCAAATGGGCCGGCGGTCGATGTGATCACCACCAAGGTGGCGAGCGTTATCGGTCAGCTGAAGCGGCCCTGATTTTATTGCCTGAAGCCCTGCCGCCGCGCCCGCGCTTTCTTGCCAGCAGGACCGCGCCGGCGGCGCCGGCCAGGATCAGCAACGTGGCGATGATCTCGGCCTGGGTGGCATGGATGCCGCCAAAGTCGAGCACGGGATTGATGCGGATTTGTTCGATCAGCAGGCGCTCGGCGCCAGCCAGCAGCATATAGACCGAGAACAGCCAGCCCGCCGCGCGGCCATGCCGCCGCAGCGCCCACAGCACCCCGAAGCAGAGCAAGGCCATCAGCGCCTCGTACATCGGCGTCGGGTAGACGCCCGGCGCGGCGATCACGGCGCCGACCACATTGTTGTCGTAGGTTTGCGCCCAGGCCCACAGCGGCAGCCAGTCCGGCTTCAGCGCCAGCTTGGCGGCGCCGCCCCAGTCGCCGTCGCCCGACACCTGGCAGCCGATGCGGCCGAGGGCGTAGCCCAGCATCATGGCCGGGGCCGCCGCGTCCAGCGTGGGCAGCAGCGGCAGCTTGTGGCGGCGCACGAACAGCAGCCCGGCCAGGGTACCCAGTATCAGCCCGCCGAAGATGCTCAGGCCGGAGGTGGAGAATATCATCGCCTGCGGCGCGGCCTGGAATTCATCCAGGTTCTCCAGGATGTGGAACAGGCGCGCACCAGCAATCCCCGCCGCCATGACGACCAGCGTGAGGTTGGGCACGATCTCGTGCGGCGCCACGCCGGATGCGGTGGACAGCCGGCCTGCTGCATGCAGGCGCTTGAGCTCCAGCGTCAGCGCATGGGAGCCGGCCAGCATGGCGATGGCCACGAACAGGCCGAACATCGGCAGCGGCAAGGGCAGGGTGAGGCCGGTCAGCGCCTGGACGGCGTCGCTCAGGTAGGGATAGGACATGGGACGTTCCCTGGATCAGGCGTGGTGGTAGAAGTGCGCGGCCAGCAGTCCGGCCATGGATAGCACCAGGGCCAGGGCCATATAGGCGCTGTTCATCATGAACTTGCCCTCCCATTTGCCTTCGCGTTTCAGGCGCGAATAGTAGGACCACCCGCTGCCGGGCTGGTAGGCGTTCATCTTCCGGTGGCGGTAATCGATGATCTGGCAGGGGATGCCGACCGCGACGACGAAGATCACGAAGATGACTTTTAGTATGAGCATCGGATTCCTTTAAACGGCCATCATCCTAACAGCAATACGGAGCACAGGCTGGCGTTGTAGGCCGCGTGCAGCAACATGCTGTAGAGCAGGCCGTGGCGGATGCGCAGGTAGCTGAACACCAGCCCGCAGAACAGTTGCGGCAGCAGCACCAGCGGCATCAGGAAGGCGGCTTGTTGCGAATACTCGAAATTGCCGATGTGGATGACGGCGAACGCGGCGGCATAGGTCCAGACCACCAGCGGGTAGCGCCGCAGGAAGGCGCGGCCGCGCCGCATGATCAGGCCGGGGCCGGCCAGGTGGCGGCGGTACAGCCAGTCCAGCAGCGCTACCACGGCGAAGCCTGCGGCCACCGCCAGCGCGAGCGGGGCGGAGCCGGCGCGGATGACCAGGAACAGCGCCGGCCCGATGAACAGCGTGTAGCGCGCGTTGCGCAGCCCGGCCCGGAAGGCGAGCTCCTCGAGCAGCGGCGCGATGAACACGGCCATCAGCATGAACCTGGTGTCCGTGTTGAGGGTGTACTTGATGGAAGGCGCGAACTGTTCGAAGCCGATTTCCAGCGGAATTTGCAGGATGGCCACGGCCAGGCACATTCCCCACAGCAGCAGGAAGCGGCTCAGCCATTTTTTCTCGCCGCGCAGCGTGCGGCGCGGTTTGCGCACGAAGGCGGCGAACAGCCCGATCTCGTGCTTGATCTCGTTCCAGGTCCGCTGCGTTTCCGACAGCGGCTTGGCCACGGCGTCGTTTATGCCGCCTGGCACACATCCACCCACTGGCCGTCGGTCACGGCGGCAATCTGCTCGGGGCTGATGCGCACCGCGCTGTGGACAGCGCCGGCAGCCGGCAGGACTTCGGCGTACTTGCGCAGCGACGAGTCGAGATAGACTGGCAGCGGCTCGGCCAGGCCGAAGGGGCACACGCCGCCCACCGGGTGGCCGGTCATGCGCACCACGTCGTCGGCGTCCATCATGCGGCCCTTGCCGAAGGCGTCCTTGAACTTGCGGTTGTCGATGCGGGCGTCGCCGCTGGCCACCAGCAGGATGGCGCGGCCGTCGCCCAGGCGGAACGACAGGGTCTTGGCGATACGGCCCGGCTCCACGCCGTGCGCCTCGGCGGCCAATGCCACCGTGGCGGTGCTCACCGCCAGCTCGATAATGGGAAGATCCAGCTGTCTGGCGGCAAAGAATTCGCGGACGGATTGCAGGCTCATAGAGTGGAAGGGGCGTAAAAACCGGTGTTAGAGTTGTATAGATTATAAGCGCAAGGCAACTTTTTGAATCGATATCAATTTCAGTATCGATATCGATTTTTAATTCATTGGATAGGCATCGATACCTTCTTTAATATTCCACCATTGCAGTGCGAAAAATTACAGGAGATTTGCATGTCGGAGACGAAGAAAAAAGTGGAATTGCGCTCGGCCCAATGGTTCGGTACGCAGGACAAGAACGGTTTCATGTACCGCAGCTGGATGAAAAACCAGGGCATTCCAGACCACGAATTCCAGGGCAAGCCCATCATCGGCATCTGCAACACCTGGTCCGAACTCACTCCTTGCAACGCCCATTTCCGCAAGCTGGCCGAGCATGTCAAGCGCGGCATCCTCGAGGCGGGCGGCTTCCCGGTGGAATTCCCGGTGTTCTCGAACGGCGAATCGAACCTGCGCCCAACCGCCATGCTGACCCGTAACCTGGCGTCGATGGACGTGGAAGAATCGATCCGCGGCAACCCGATGGATGCGGTGGTGCTGCTGGTCGGTTGCGACAAGACTACCCCGGCCCTGCTGATGGGCGCCGCGTCGGTGGACGTGCCGACCATCGTGGTATCCGGCGGCCCCATGCTGAACGGTAAGCTGGACGGCAAGAGCATCGGCTCCGGCACCGCCGTATGGCAGCTGCACGAGCAGGTGAAAGCCGGCGAAATCTCGATGCACAAATTCCTGGCCGCCGAAGCGGGCCACTCGCGCTCGGCCGGTACCTGCAACACCATGGGCACCGCCTCGACCATGGCCTGCATGGCCGAGGCGCTGGGCACCACCTTGCCGCACAACGCCGCCATCCCCGCAGTGGACGCGCGCCGCTACGTGCTGGCCCATATGTCCGGCATGCGCATCGTCGACATGGTGTGGGAAGACCTGCGCCTGTCCAAGATCCTGACCAAGGAGGCGTTCGAGAACGCCATCCGCGTCAACGCCGCCATCGGCGGTTCCACCAACGCCGTGATCCACCTGAAAGCCATTGCCGGCCGCATGGGCGTGGCGCTGGAGCTGGAAGACTGGACCCGCATCGGCCGTGGCCAGCCCACGGTGGTGGACCTGCTGCCGTCCGGCCGCTTCCTGATGGAAGAGTTCTACTACGCCGGCGGCCTGCCGGGCGTGATCCGCCGCATGGGCGAAGGCGGCATGCTGCCGCACAAGGACGCGCTGACCGCCAACGGCAAGACGCTGTGGGAAAACAACAACGACGCGCCGATCTACGACGACGAAGTGATCCGTCCGCTGGACAAGCCGCTGCTGAAGGATGGCGGCATCTGCATCCTGCGCGGCAACCTGGCGCCGCGCGGCGCCGTGCTCAAGCCGTCGGCCGCCACACCGGCGCTGATGCAGCATCGCGGCAAGGCGGTGGTGTTCGAGAACTTCGAACACTATAAAGAACGCATCATGGACCCGGACCTGGAGTGTGACGCGAACTCCGTGCTGGTGATGAAAAACTGCGGCCCGAAAGGCTACCCCGGCATGGCGGAAGTGGGCAATATGGGCCTGCCGCCCAAGCTGCTGGCGGCCGGCGTGAAAGACATGGTGCGCATCTCGGACGCCCGCATGAGCGGCACCGCCTACGGCACCGTGGTGCTGCACGTGGCGCCGGAAGCGATGGCCGGCGGCCCGCTGGGCATCGTGCGCGATGGCGACTTCATCACGCTGGATTGCGCCGGCGGCCTGCTGAACCTGGAAATCTCGGACGAGGAGATGGCACAGCGCCAGGCCGCGCGCGCCGAACAGAGGGTGGAAGGCGCCAAGTCGGGCTACCAGCAGCTGTACATCGACCACGTGCTGCAAGCGGACGAAGGCTGCGACTTCGACTTCCTGGTGGGCAGCCGCGGTTCGGCCGTGCCCAAGCATTCGCACTAAATAAAACGGAGATACCCATGCTGCTCGTACAATTTAAAAAAGAGAACGGTGAACGCCGCGTTGGCCTGCTGGAGCAGTCCACCATCCGCGAACTGGAAAGCTTCACCACCACCTACGCCCTGGCGCAGGCCGCCATCGCCCAGAAGAAAAGCCTGGCCGAGCTGGCGCAAGCCGACGCCGGCCCGCAAACCCACAACTACGGCGACGTGGCCGCAGCCGGCCGCCTGCTGGCGCCGCTGGACCACGCCGACGCAGCCCACGCCTACGTCACCGGCACCGGCCTGACCCACCTGGGCAGCGCCGACACCCGCGACTCCATGCACAAGAAAATCGGCGGCGACGTCGAAGCGCTGAGCGACTCCATGAAGATGTTCCGCATGGGCGTGGAAGGCGGCAAGCCTGCCGCCGGCACCGCCGGCGTGCAGCCCGAGTGGTTCTACAAGGGCGACGGCTCCATCGTGGCCGCCACCGGCCAGTCCCTGGTCATGCCCGACTTCGCGCTGGACGGCGGCGAAGAGCCTGAAATCGCCGGCCTGTACATCATCGGCGACGACGGCCAGCCATACCGCCTGGGCTACGCCATCGGCAACGAATTCTCGGACCACGTGACCGAGCGCCAGAACTACCTCTACCTGGCCCATTCCAAGCTGCGCGCCTGCGGCCTGGGCCCGGCGCTGCTGGTGGGCGAACTGCCGCAAAGCGTCACCGGCACCTCGCGTATCCTGGACAAGGAAGGCAAAGTGCGCTGGGAGAAAGCCTTCTTCAGCGGCGAAGAGAACATGTCGCACACCATCGCCAACCTGGAGTACCACCACTTCAAATACGGCCTGTTCAAGCGCGCCGGCGACGTCCACATCCACTTCTTCGGCACCGCCACCCTGAGCGTTGCGGACAACATCAGCGTGCAGCCGGGCGAGACCTTCGAGATCGAAGCGCCTGCCTTCGGTCCTGCGCTGCGCAACCGCCTGGAAGTTGCCGAAACCAGCTACACGAAAGTCAACGCCTTATGATCATTACTGGTGAAGCACTCATCGGCGGCGTCGCCGTCAAAGGCAACGGCGGCTCATTCAAGGCCATGAACCCTGCCGACGCGGCCGCCATGGAACCGGACTTCCACATGGTGGACGTGGCGCAGATCGACCAGGCTTGCAGCCTGGCCGGCGCTGCCTTCGACACCTTCCGCGCCACCAGCGACGAGGCACGCGCCAGCTTCCTGGAAGCCATCGGCGCGCAGATCATGGCGCTGGGCGATACGCTGATCGAACGCGCCATGGCCGAAAGCGGCCTGCCGCGCGCCCGCCTGGAAGGTGAACGTGGCCGCACCGTGAATCAGCTCAAGCTGTTCGCCGACTTGCTGCGTGAAGGCTCCTGGCGCGACGCCCGCATCGACACGGCGTTGCCGGAGCGCACGCCGCCACGCCCGGACCTGCGCATGCGCCTGATCCCGGTGGGTCCGGTGGCCGTTTTCGCGGCCAGCAATTTCCCGCTCGCGTTCTCCGTGGCCGGCGGCGACACCGCCTCGGCGCTGGCGGCGGGCTGCCCGGTGGTGCTGAAAGCCCACTCGGCCCATCCCGGCACGTCCGAACTGGTGGCGCGCGCCGTCGTCAAGGCGGTGGAACAGTGCGGGCTGCCGGCCGGCGTGTTCGCGCTGCTGACCGGCACCGGCAACGGCATCGGCCAGACGCTGGTGGCGCATCCCGCCATCCAGGCGGTCGGCTTCACCGGCTCGCGCTCCGGCGGCACCGCGCTGATGGCGGTTGCGGCGGCGCGTCCGCAGCCGATTCCCGTGTATGCCGAAATGAGCAGCATCAACCCGGTGTACCTGCTGCCGCAGGCGCTGGCCGCGCGCGGCGACAGCATCGCGCAAGGCTTCGCCGCCTCGCTGGTGATGGGCGTGGGCCAGTTCTGCACCAATCCCGGCCTGGTGCTGGGCATCGACGGCCCGGACCTGGACCGCTTTGCGCAAGCCGCCACGGTGGCGCTGCAGCCGACCGCGCCGGCCACCATGCTCACCGCCGGCATCGCCGGCAGCTACCAGCGCGGCGTGGCCAACCTGGCTGCCCAGGGCTGCGTGACCACGCTGGCCAAGGGCGAGCAGCTGGAAGGCAAGGGCGCTCCGGCGTTCTTCAAGACCAGCGCCGCCTCCTTCCTCGGCGAGCACGCGCTGCACGAAGAAGTCTTCGGCCCGGCCTCGCTGCTGGTGGCATGCAAGGACGTGGCCGAGATGCGCGCCATCACCGAGAAGCTGGAAGGCCAGCTGACCGCCACGCTGCAGCTCGATGAAGGCGACTACGCCGACGCGCAGGCGCTGCTGCCGGTGCTGGAGCGCAAGGTCGGCCGCATCCTGGCCAACGGCTTCCCGACCGGCGTGGAAGTGTCGACCGCCATGGTGCACGGCGGCCCGTTCCCGGCCACCGCCGACGGCCGCAGTACCTCGGTAGGCACGGGCGCAATCAACCGTTTCCTGCGTCCGGTGTGCTACCAGAACCTGGCGCAGGCGCTGCTGCCGGAAGAGCTGCGCGAAGACAACCCGCTGGCCATCTGGCGCCGCCGCGACGGCGCGCTGGGCAAGGCGTAGGCAGTACCGGGCGGGTCCGGTGCAAGGCACTGACCCGCCGGCAGCACGAACAACATAATAAGCTGGAGACACCATGACAGAACTTGCCAAATTCGGCAGCCTGCGCGGCAAGCGCGTATTCATCACCGGCGGCGGCACCGGCATCGGCGAAGCGCTGGTGACGGCCTTCGCCGAGCAGGGCGCACTGGTCGGCTTCGTCGACATCGCCAAGGACGCCAGCGAAGCGCTGGTCGAACGTATCGCCGCCTCGGGCCACCCGGCGCCGGCATTCCGCCACTGCGATATCACCGACATCCCCGCGCTGCAAGCGACCATCGCCGCCCTGGCCGATAAACTGGGCGACTTCGACGTACTGGTCAACAACGCCGCCAACGACCAGCGTCACGACGCCGAAAACGTCACGCTGGACTACTGGAACGAGCGCATCGCCATCAACCAGCGCCCCATGTTCTTCACCGCCCAGTCGGTACTGGCCGGCATGAAACGCAAGGGCGGCGGCTCCATCATCAACGTCAGCTCCATTTCCTGGCACGCCAAGGGCGCAGGCTACCCGGTCTACGCCACCACCAAGGCGGCCGTCATCGGCCTGACGCGCAGCCTGGCGCGCGACCTCGGCCCGCACGGCATCCGCGTCAACACCGTCACCCCCGGCTGGGTCATGACCCAGCGCCAGATCGACCTGTGGGTGGACGATGCGGCCGAAGCCGAAATCCAGCGCATGCAATGCCTGCCCGCCAAGCTCATGCCTGGCCATATCGCCTCCATGATCCTGTTCCTGGCAGCGGACGACAGCGCCATGTGCACCTCGCAGGAATTCATCGTCGACGCCGGCTGGGTATAAGCGCCTCCCGCCGTTTGTGCAGTTCACATTGAGGGTGCCCGTCTGGCGACGGGTGCAGCTAAACATGAAGAATTCGCAATTGAGTTATGGCACGGCGCTATTCAGCGCCGTCGTTGCCGCTGCGGCTGCCGCGCCGGCAGCCAACGCAGCCCTGAAAAGCCCCGACGGCCACCTGGCTGTCAGCGTCAACGTACGGCAAGGCGGCGTAACGTACGCCATTTCGCGCGACGGCAATCCGGTGCTGCTGCCGTCCGCACTGGGCCTGAAGCTCGAGGGCGCCGACTTTACGCAGGGCCTGGTGCTGGCCGGCCTGACCGCCGCCAAGCCGGTTTCGGACAAGTACCAGATGGCCGTCGGCAAGCGCCGTTCCGTCAGCTACGCCGCCAATGAACAGGTCTATACACTGCGCAATGCGCAAAAGCAGACCATGGAAGTGGCTTTCCGCGTCTCCAACGACGGCGTGGCCTTCCGCTACATCGTTTCCGAGCCATCGCTGCCGGCCAAGAAGTTCGTCAGCGAGAGCACCAGCTTCGCGTTCGCCAAGTCCGCGCAAGGCTGGCTGCAGCCCATGTCGGTGGCGCAGACGGGCTGGAAGAACACCAATCCTTCCTATGAAGAGCACTACCAGATGGGCATCCCGGTCGGTACGCCGTCGCCCATGAAGGCCGGCTGGGTGTTCCCGGCGCTGTTCAAGACCGGTGAAGGCAAGGGCGAGACCTGGGTGGCCCTGACCGAAGCGAACATGGACGGCAGCTTCCACGCCTCGCGCCTGCAGGCCGAGTCGCCGGACGGCGTGTACCGCATCGGTGGCCCGGCCGAGCCGGAAGTGTTTACCGGCGGCGCGCTGCTGGCTGAAACGAACGGCACGCTGACCACGCCGTGGCGCGTGCTGGCGGTAGGCACGCTGCCTGCGCTGGTCAACTCCACGCTGGGCACCGACCTGGCCGCACCCGCCGCGCCGCGCGCGTCCACCGCACCGTCGCTGGGCCAGCCCGGCCACGCTTCGTGGAGCTGGGCACTGCTGAAGGACGACCACACGGTCTACGAGGTGCAGAAGAAGTTCATCGACTACGCGGCCGACATGCGCTGGGACTACACGCTGATCGACGCCGACTGGGACCGCAAGATCGGCTACGAGAAGGTGCAGGAGCTGGCCGCGTATGCCGCCGCCAAAAACGTGGGCGTGCTGGTGTGGTACAACTCGTCCGGCGCCTGGAACGGTACCGAGTATTCGCCCAAGAGCAAGCTGTTGACGCGCGAAGCGCGCCGCAGCGAGTTCGCGCGCCTGCAAGCCATGGGCGTCAAGGGCATCAAGGTGGACTTCTTCGCCGGCGACGGCAAGTCCATGATCGCTTACTACATCGATATCCTGAAGGACGCGGCGGACTACGGCCTGCTGGTGAACTTCCACGGTTCGACCTTGCCGCGCGGCTGGTCGCGCACCTATCCCAACCTGATGACGGCCGAAGCCATCAAGGGCCTGGAGTTCACCACCTTCGAGCAGCGCGACCAGGACGCGGTGGTGCAGCACATGTCCATGCTGCCGTTCACGCGCAACCTGTTCGATCCGATGGACTTCACGCCCATGGTGTTCGGTGACATCCCCAACATCAAGCGCGCCACCCGCAACGGCTTCGAGCTGGCCGAATCGGTGCTGCTGCTGTCGGGTATCCAGCACTTTGCGGAAGTCCCGGAAGGCATGGCCACCGTGCCGCCTTACGTGAAGGCCTTCCTGCAGGACCTGCCGCGCAGCTGGGACGATTCGAAATTCGTGGCCGGCTTCCCGGGCAAGTTCGTGGTCATCGCGCGCAAGGCTGGCAACGCGTGGTACGTGGCGGGCATCAATTCGGAAGCGAACGACAAGACGCTGGAACTGGATCTGTCCTTCATCGGCAAGCGCTCCGGCGCGCTGATGACCGACGGCGCGGGAGAACGCGAATTTACCCAGTCCGCCATGGCGGCGGGCAAGGCAAGCAAGATCACGATCAAGCCGCGTGGCGGCTTTGTCGCAGTATTTAAGTAAAACCATAACAGGAGACGGTATGAGCATCATCAAGAAAACCATTCTGGCCATGAGCCTGGCGAGCGGCGCAGCCTTTGCCGCCGGCGAAGTGAGCATCACCATCGACGCGGCCAAGCCTGGCCCGGTGATCAACAAGAACGTCTACGGCCAGTTCGCCGAGCACCTGGGCACCGGCATCTACGAAGGCATGTGGGTCGGCCCGAACTCCAAGCAGCCGAACACCAAGGGCTGGCGCAACGACGTGCTGGGCGCGCTGAAAGACCTGAAAGTGCCGCTGGTGCGCTGGCCGGGCGGCTGCTTCGCCGACGAGTACCACTGGCGCGAAGGCATCGGCCCGCGCAGCAAGCGTCCGGTCAAGGTCAACACCATGTGGGGCGGCGTCGAGGAAAACAACGCGGTTGGCACGCATGAGTTCTTCGACCTGGCCGAACTGCTGGGCGCCGAGACCTATGTGAACGGCAACCTGGGCACCGGCAGCAACCAGGAAATGGCGGAGTGGCTGGAGTACATGACGTCGCCGTCCAAGTCCACGCTGGCTGAACTGCGCCGCAAGAATGGCCGCGACAAGCCGTTCAAGGTGGACTACTTCGCTGTCGGCAACGAGGCCTGGGGCTGCGGCGGCCAGATGACGCCTGAGCACTACACCAACCTGTACAAGACCGCCGCCGAATTCCTGAAGGCGCCGCATGGCCATATGCCGAAGTTCATTGCCAGCGGCGGCAACGACAATGACACGAAGTGGACCGAGGTGCTGTCGGCCAACGTGAAGCACAAGATGGACGCGATCAGCTTCCACTACTACACCATCCCGACCGGCAAGTGGGAAGTGAAGGGCGCGGCCACCGGCTTCGGCGAAGACCAGTGGATCTCGACCATGAAGAACACCATGCGCATGGATGAGCTGATCAAGAACAACGTGGCAGTCCTGGACAAGAACGATCCGTCCAAGAAGGTCGGCTTCTACGTCGACGAATGGGGCACCTGGTATGACGTGGAGAAGGGTACCAACACCGGCTTCCTGTACCAGCAGAATTCCCTGCGCGACGCGGTGGTGGCGGCGCTGAACTTCAACATCTTCCACAACTACGCCGAGCGCGTGAAGATGACGAACATCGCGCAGATGGTAAACGTGCTGCAGGCCATGATCCTGACCGACAAGGACAAGATGCTGCTGACGCCGACCTACCATGCCTACCGCATGTACGTGCCATTCCAGGACGCGACCTCGCTGCCGATCTCCATGTCCGGCAACGGCCAGTACAGCGTGGGCAATGTGAGCGTGCCGCAGGTGAGTGCTTCGGCCGCACGCGGCAAGGACGGCAAGGTCTACCTGGCGCTGGTCAACACCAATCCCAAAGAGGCTGCGGAAGTGTCGGTGAATGTCGCCGGCGCCCAGGCAGGCGTGGCGCGCGGACAGCTGCTGACCGCCGACGCGATGGACGCGCACAACACCTTCGCCAAGCCGCAGTCGGTGAAGCCGGTGCCGTTCGAAGCGAAGGCCAGCAACGGCAAGCTGCAGGTCAAGCTGCCGGCCAAGGCGGTCGTGGTTGTCGCAGTAGAGTAAGCTATGTGCCGGCACGGCGCGGACCTTTTGGTTCCGCGCCGTGCCGGCACTGGAACCAGATGGGAATGACGATGAAATATG
>NZ_BAAKJE010000060.1:0-209 GCF_059704565.1 Massilia sp. NBRC 108631 | reverse complement strand
CATGTGCGTCCCAAGCTGGCGTGTGCCTGCTGCGACACCATCGTCCAGGCACCAGCGCCGAGCCGCCCGGTGGAACGCGGCATCGCTGGGCCTGGTCTGCTGGCACACGTGCTGGTGGCCAAGTATGCCGACCATCTGCCGTTGTACCGCCAGAGCGTGATTTATGCCCGGGAAGGCGTGGAGCTGGACCGCTCGCTACTGGCCAACTG
>NZ_BAAKJE010000059.1:0-208 GCF_059704565.1 Massilia sp. NBRC 108631 | reverse complement strand
TCCAGCCGTCGCCTTCCATCAGCGCCGTGACATGGGCCTGCGAGACGGTCGGCGTGCTCGCGAAATCGAAGCTCGACAGCAGCTTGCCCGGCAGCAGTTGCGATTCCAGCCGATGCCGTTCCAAGCGCCTCGCTTCCCGCTCGGCCAGTTCATGCTCCATCAAGGCGGCAAGGAAACGCTCAGCCGGCCAGCCTTCTTTGTTCGACTG
>NZ_BAAKJE010000058.1:0-23892 GCF_059704565.1 Massilia sp. NBRC 108631 | reverse complement strand
AATTAATTTTGCAACTAAAGTTGCAAAATTAATTAACCCTGACCCCATATTGGTTTTAGTCAACGATTCCAGCCGCCGCCAAGGGCGCGGTACAGGTCGACCGAGGCAATCAGGGTGCGCGTCTTGAGCTGCAGCCGCAGCACGTCGGCGCTGTAGAGGGTGCGCTGGGCGTCCAGTTCTTCGAGGTAGGAGGCGTAGCCGTTGCGGTAGCGGTTGCGCGCGATGCGCAGCGTTTCGGCGGCCGTCGCGCGGCGGGCGTCATTCTGCACGGCCTGCTCGCGCAGCCGCTCGATGGCGCCCAGGCTGTTGTCGGTTTCGGCGAAGGCGGTGCGCACCGCGTTTTCGTAGGCGTACACGGCCTGGTCGCGCAGCGAGGCGGCGGAGTCGGTCTGCGCTTGCACGCGGCCGCCCTCGAACAGCGGCGCGGCCACGGCGCCGGTCAGCCGCCACAGGTGCGTGGGGTCTTTGATGAAGTCACTGAACACGGTCGATTGGATGCCGCCGGCCGCCGTCAGCCGGAACGACGGCAGCAGCTGGTCGCGCGTGGCGGCCAGGGTGGCGTTCGCGGCCAGCAGGTTTTGCTGGGCGCGCGCAATGTCGGGACGGCGCAGCAGCAGTTCGGACGGCAGACCGCCCGGCACCGGCGGCGGCGCCAGCTCGGACAGCGGCGCGCCGCGCGGAATGGGACCGGGATTGCGGCCGGCGAGGATGGCCAGCGCGTTTTCCTGTTCGAAGATTTGCCGCTGCAGCTGCGGAATCTGTTCGGCGGCGGCCTGGTACTCCGCTTGCGCCTGCAGCCATTCGAGCCGCGAGCTGTAGCCGACCTCGAACTGCCTGCGCGCCAGCTCGCGCGATTCTTCACGCAGCTTGAGCGTGGCTTGCGTGAGTTCGAGCTGCGCATCCAGGCCGCGCAGGTTGAGATAGCCGGAGGCGGCGCTGGCGGCGATCGAGAGCGCGGCCGCGTCGGCGCTGGCTTGCTCGGCGGCGTAGGCGGCGCGCGCTGCGTCGGTCAGGTTGGCGAGCCGGCCCCATACGTCGACTTCGTAGCTGGCCTGGATCTCTGCCTGGAACAGGCTGGTTTCGTATGGGACGCCGTTGTAGGCCAGCGTGCGGGTGCGGGCCGGGCTGCCGCTGGCGGTGATGGCCGGGAGCTGGCTGGCGTGCGCCGCCGCCACGCGGGCGCGGTAGTCGGCGACACGGGCTCGGGCGATGCGCAGGTCGCCATTGTGTTCCAGCGCCGCGGCCACGAGCGCCGTCAGGGCGGGATCGCTGAAGCCTTGCCACCATTGCTGTTCCACCGGCCGCGCGCCGCTTTCCGGGCCGATGCGGGTGCGCCATTCGGACGGCGTCAGCAAGGTGGACTGCGGCGCTGGCCCGACCTTGGCGGCACAGCCGGCCAGCAGCAGGGTCGCGGCCGCAGCCAAGGTAACGGTGCGGCTCACGGCTTGGCTCCGCTGGCGGCAGGCGGCGTGGCGGCACGCGGCTTGGCGGGCGCTTCGTCGTCGCGCACGGAGGAGGTGTCGATGCTGACGATGACGGACATGCCGGGCCGCAGCCGGTGCGCCTCGCCCTGCCCGCCGTCGATCCGTATCCGCACCGGAATGCGCTGGGCGATCTTGACGTAGTTGCCGGTGGCGTTGTCGGCCGGGAGCACGCTGAATTCAGAACCGGTGGCGGGCGAGATGCGCTCGACCTGTCCCGTCATCACGGCGCCGTCCAGCGCGTCCACCTTGAAGGTGGCGCTTTGGCCGACGCGCACGGCATTCATCTGGGTCTCCTTGAGATTGGCGATCACCCACATCTGCCTGGGCACCAGCCCCATGAGCTGCGCGCCGCTGTTGACGAAGGCGCCCTGCCGCACGGTCACTTGCCCGAGCTGGCCGTCGGACGGCGCGGTGATGCGGGTGTTGTCCAGGTCCACTTTGGCGGCCTTCAGTGCGGCTTCGGCGTTGGCCACCGCCGCCTGCAAGGACAGCTTGTTGACCACCACCGACTGCGCGGACTGCTTCGAGATCTCGAGGTTGGCGCGCGCCTGGGCCACGGCGGCGGCAGTCTGCGCCTTGCCGGCTTTTTGCTGGTCCTGCTCGCGGATGGACAGCGAACCGTCGGCCACCAGCGCTTCCACGCGCTTCAGGTCCGCCACCGAGCGCACCGCCTGCGCTTCGGCGTTGGCCAGCGCAGCCTGGTTCAGCAGGATGTTCGCTGCGGCGCTGCGGTGCGTTTGCTCCCAGTTGGCCAGTGCGGCCTGTTGCGCGGCCAATTGCGCTTGCGCCTGTTCGTAGCGCTGCTGGTAGACACGGTCGTCGATCTGCACCAGCAGGTCGCCTTCCTTCACGTGCTGGAAGTCCTGCACGTTCACGGCCACCACGTAGCCGGACAGCTGGGTGCCGATCACCGTCACCTGCCCGCGCACCAGCGCGTTCTCGGTGCTGACGATGGGCGTGCTGAAGGGCGGTAGCCGCCACGCATACAGCACCACCAGCACGCCGACCAGCGCCACCAGCAGGAAGCCGGCGGCCGAGAGCCATTGCTGGCGCCGGTCGGGCTGCGGCGGCGCGGGCGGCACCGGCGGCACGGGCGCGCCCGAGGCCGCTGCACCCGCTGCACCCGCTGCACCCGCTGCTGGCGGCGGCGCTGCGCCGGACTGCTGCGGGGCGGACGGGACGGACGCAGGGGCGGCGGACGGCGCGGCGGGAGCGGCGGCTTGGGCTGGTTCTGGCGGCGTGTTTGTACTCATTTCGATCCGGAGTTATTGAGGGAGACATGGGCCATGCCGGTCTGCGCATTGTGCGCCGGCACGGCCGGCCTGCAGGCAGTACAGATATTCCACAGGTGGTGCAGCAGCATCCAGGCGATGGTGGCCACCGCCACCACGGCGATCATCAGGAACACGTCGTTGTAGGCCAGGATGTTGGCTTCGCGCGTGGCGGCCGCGCCCAGCTGCGCCACGCCCAGCGCGTGGCGCGTGGCGGGGTCGGCCAGCGAACCGGCCAGCGCCGAGCCGGCCGACTGCACCCGCGCCGCCACCTGCGGGTCGAGCAGCGTCAGGTGCTCCACCAGTTGGCTGGAGTGGAATTTCTCCCGCACCACCTGCACGGTGCCGACGATGGCCGAGCCAAGCAGGCCGCCGATGTTCTGCGACATGGTGAACATCAGCGAAAAACTGATCAGGTTGCGCGGCGCGGCGATCACCGCGCCAAAGCCGGAGACAAAGGTCGGCCCGAGGAAGAAGGTGCCGCCGAAGGCCAGCAGGAACTGGCTGACGTACATCTGCTCCGGCCGCGTGAGGTTGGTGGCGCGGCTGTCCATAAAAGCGCCCACCGCCATCATGGCCAGCGCGATCATCAGCGAGGGCTGGATGCGCGCGGGCGTGATGGTGAGCGCGCTGACGGCGATGCCGCCCACGCTGCCCACAAGCGTGATCAGCCACAGGGTCTGCATCTGGTCGTTGTTCAGGCCCAGCGCCTGCAGGAAGCCCACCGTGCCCGCCGCTTCGGACTGCACGATCCGTATCAGCAACACCGACGCGGCCAGCCGCAGCATCATGCCGGTGCTGAGCCAGCGCGTGTTGAGCAGCGGCGCGGCGCGGTTGTGCTCCACCAGCAGCGCCGCCGCGATCAGCACGATGGAGCCGGCCAGGCAGTAGCCCAGCCACGGCGATTCAAACCACCACACGGTGCGCCCCAGCGCCAGCACCGCGCACAAGAGCGCCACGCCGGGCGCGAACAGGCCGAAGGTGACGAAGTCGAGCTTCTCGAAGGCTTTCACGCGGTCGCCCGGCGGCAGTTTGAGCAGCAGCACGCAGCCCATGGCCAGCAGGGCCAGCCCCAGTTCGAAGAAGTACAGGCCGCGCCACTCGCCTATTTCCAGCAGGTCGGACGAGAACAGGCGCGCCATCGGCAGCGCCAGCTGCGGGAAGCCAACCCCGATCACCACGGCCTTCAGGCGGTGCTGCGCGGGGAAGGCCTGCAGCACGTAGTACAGGCCCAGCACCGTCAGCGCGGCGCCGCTCATGCCGTGCGCCGCGCGCACGGCGATGGCCGAGGCCAGTCCGTGCACGAACAAGTGCGCCAGCGTGGCTACGGCGTACAGGCCAAGGAACAATTCGGTGAACAATTGCAGCCCGTACTGCTGGCGGAATTTCACCAGCAGCAGGTTCATGGAGACATTGGCCATGACGTAGGCGGCCGGCAGCCACTGGATCTCGGCAGCGTACACGCCCAGCGAGCCTTGCGCGTACGGCAGGTTGACGGTCACCAGCGCGTTGCCCAGGCCCCCGGTCAGGGCCACGATGAAGCCGACGATCAGGTAGGCGAGGCGGCGCCGGTCCGAGTGCAGCGGCGTGGAGGGAGAACCCGGCAACAGCGGGCGCTCATGCGGTAGCCATGCTTGCGGTGCGTATACGTCCATGCATCGTCGCCGTAGTGGTAAGCCTTCTTGAGAGCATAGCACTACGGCGAGCTTACGTCGCCTATACCAATGGAGGATCGGTTTCCCGCTCGAACGCGCGGTGCCCCGCCAGCGCCGCCTTGAACGCGGCCAGCGCGTCCGGCAGGTCGGACGGGTCGGTGCCGACCAGGGCCGGATCGTCCGAGCCGTCGGGCAGCTTGGGCGGAATGCCGGCCTTGCCCAGCAGCGCGGTGCCGGCCCCGACCACCAGCAGCGGCTTGCAGTGGCGGTATTGCTGGCGCACGAAGTCCAGCGCCAGCGCGTCTTTCATCAACTGCTCGGCAGCCGCCGCGCCGTCCGGCACGGCCACCGCGTCGAACAGCACCGGCGGGGCGTTCTCGAAGGTCTTCTCGACCGGCAGCGTGGCGCCGCCGGCGCAAGCGACGGGGTTCAGCGTGCCGGCCAGCAGGTGCGGCACCGCGCCGTCGGCCAGCAACGCGGACTGGATGGCCTTGGCGCTGGCCTCGTCCACGCCGGGCGCAAGCAGGATGGCCACCTGGCGCGCCTTGATGCCCTGCTCGCCCGGCCGCGCCAGCAGCGACAGCGATGGGGACGGCGGATAGTGCGGCAGCGGCAGCGCGGTGGCCAGCGGCTGCGGCGGCGGCACCGGCATGCCCAGGCCGGCCGCCACGCCGTGGGCCAGCGTGGCGTCCACATTGGCCAGCATGGACAGCATGCGCTCGCGGATGGCCGGGATCTGCACCTTGCTCAGCTCGAAGCGGAAGCCGCCCACGATGTGGGCCTGCTCGGCCGGGCTCTGGCTGATCCAGAACAGGCGCGCCTGCGAGTAGTGGTCGGCGAACAGCTCGGGCTTGCCGCGCACTTTGTCCTCTGTCACGGCCTGCTCGCGGATGCTGGTGAAGCCGGCCATGCCGGCCTGGAACGGACAGCCGCCGCCCAGCGAATTGGGCTCGTACGACACCCTGCCGCGATGAATGGCCTGGCGGTGCATGCCGTCGCGCTGGTTGTTGTGCACCGGGCACACCGGCGAGTTGATCGGGATCTCGTGGAAGTTCGGCCCGCCCAGGCGGCTGATCTGCGTGTCCACGTAGGAGTGGATGCGCCCTTGCAGCAGCGGGTCGTTGGTGAAGTCGATCCCGGGAATGATGTGCGCGGTGCAGAAGGCCACCTGCTCGGTCTCGGCGAAGAAGTTGTCCGGATTGCGGTTGAGCGTCATGCGGCCGACGATCTGCACCGGCACCAGTTCCTCCGGCACGATCTTGGTGGCGTCCAGCACGTCGAAGGGGAAGCTCTCGGCCTGCTCTTCGGTGAAGACCTGCAGGCCCAGCTCCCACTGCGGATAGGCGCCCGCTTCGATGGCTTCCCACAGGTCGCGCCGGTGGAAGTCCGGGTCGGCGCCCATGATCTTGTTGGACTCTTCCCACACCAGCGAGTGGGTACCGGCCAGCGGCTGCCAGTGGAATTTGCAGAACACGCTCCCCCCTTCGGCGTTCACCAGGCGGAAGGTATGCACGCCGAAGCCCTGCATGGTGCGGTAGCTGCGCGGGATGGCGCGGTCGGACATGGTCCACATCAGCATGTGCATCGATTCCGGCATCAGCGAGGTGAAGTCCCAGAAGGTGTCGTGTGCACTGGCCGCCTGCGGCATGCCGTTATGCGGCTCGGGTTTCACGGAGTGCACCAGGTCCGGAAACTTCATCGCGTCCTGGATGAAGAACACGGGCATGTTGTTGCCCACCAGGTCCCAGTTGCCTTCGTCGGTGTAGAACTTCACGGCGAAGCCGCGCACGTCGCGCGCGGTGTCGGACGAGCCGCGCTCGCCGGCCACGGTGGAAAAGCGCACGAACACCGGCGTGCGCTTGCCTGCCTGCGCAAACGGCGCGGCGCGCGTGACGCTGCCCAGGTCCTGGTAGGACTCGAAGTAGCCGTGCGCCGCCGAGCCGCGCGCGTGCACGATGCGTTCGGGGATGCGCTCATGATCGAAGTGGGTCAGCTTTTCCCGCAGGATGAAGTCTTCCATCAGCGTGGGGCCGCGCAGGTGGGCTTTCAGCGAATTCTGGTTGTCGCCGATCGGCACGCCCTGGTTGGTGGTGAGCCGCTGGCCGCCGGCGTCGCTGCGCACGCGTTCCAGGTTGCCGTCGTTGGGATTGACGCCCAGCGGCGGCGCCCCGCTGCCAACCTTGGGCGAGCTTTGCGTTTCGGACGCCGTGCCGGCGCTGGCCGCAGGCGCTCCCGCATCGACGTGCATGCCCTCGGGCGGCGTGCGCGCGGCGTCGCCGTGTTCGGCGGGCTTGTTGGCGTTGTAGGCGATGCTGGCGGCCAGGTCGATTGCGCTGGCTGGTTGGCCTTTTTTACTGGTGGTCATGAGATCCTCAAGAAATTCAACGGAACAGGGCGAGCAGGATGATGATGGGCAGTGGCACACCGAGCATCCATAGCAGGATTGAGCGCATGGCGGTCTCCTAGACGTATTGGTGATCAGCGGCGCGGCAGCGGACTGTCGGCGTCGCGCAGTTTGCCGCCGAAGGTGGCGGCCCAGCTGGCGATGAAGGCGCCCAGCAGCAAGGCCACGAACATCCACAGCGCGGACTGTGCGCCGGCTTTGCGGGCTTGCTCGGCGGCGTTCTTCGCTGCCGTTTCGGCGTCGGTGCGGGCTTTCACCAAGCGGGCATGGACGTCTTCCACGCGGCGCTCGGCCTCGGCCCGCTCCACGCCGGTGCGCTTGGCAACCAGGCTTGCCAGATACTGGCGGTCGTCGACGGCCATCGCGGGAGCGCCTGCGGGCTGCTGCAGCAGGATGCGGCCCACCTCGGCGCGCAGGGCGCCGTTGTCGGTCTCCGGCACGACGGTGTCGCTGCGCAGCAGCATGTCGGTGTAGTAGGCGGCGGGACTGGCGGCCAGGCCGGCCGGGTTGCCTCCGTTGCCCTTGCCTGCAACAGCGCCTGCGCCTGCGCCCACCGTGGCGCCGACGGCTGTCGCCGCGCCGGCGCCGGCGTCAATCGCACCGCTCAGCGCTGCGCGCACGGCGCCGGCCATCAGCGCGGCCGTCAGCAAGGTCGCCACCGCCCAGGCCAGCAGGCCGTGCGCGGTATCGCGGAAGTAGACTTCGTCGGCGTGCACATTGGCCCATCTCACGCGCAGCCTGCCCGCCAGGTAGCCGCCCACGCCCGCCGAGGCGAGTTCCATGAAGGCGACCCAGACGATGGCCGACTTGCCGATCGGCGCGTCGTTGTAGGACCAGGGGGAAATGGCTGACAGGCCCAGGCCAACGCCCAGGATCAGCAAAATAAAGGAGAGTGCGGCGGCGGCCACTGCGCCTGCCAGCACTGCGCTCCAGGATACGCCGGAGTGTCCGGCTTCGGCCTGCGGGATGACCGCGATGCCGGTGGCGCGGGGTGCGTCGGAAGCTGGAATGGAAGGGTGCATGCAGTTCTCCTGCCGACGGCGCGCGGAAGCCGCGCGCGCCGGTTATCAGCTGGTGGGAATTACTTGCGGTTGCCCAGCAGCTTGGACAGGCCATAGCCCGCGGCCAGGGCGATCAGCACCGACGTGGCAGGGCTGGTGCGCACGTAGTTGCGGCCCGTTTCGGCAAAGCGGGTGTACGCTTCGCCGAGCTGCTTGGCGCCGGTGGCGGCTTTTTCGCTCATGTGGGTGGCGGTGTCGGCGACGCGGTCAACCGCGGTGTGGGCCGCACCGGCCAGGCGGTCGGCGGTTGGCGGCACTTTCTCAGCCATCTTGTCCACGGTGGCGTGGGCGGAGCTGGCCAGGCGGTCAGCGGTCGGCTGCACTTTTTCCGCGGTACGGTCGATGGCGCTGTGAATGTCGGCGCGGGTATCGCGGCCGAACTGGTTGACAGGATCGCGGGTGGAATTGCTCGATTTTTCCGTAGTGTTGTCCATGATGGTTCCTCAGTGTCGTTGATGGGCTTCATTGCCTGAGTAACGATATGCCGATCAGCTGCCGCACACAGTGCGGCACCTAACAAACACTGGGGAATCATTTTTTGGCGCGGCGCGGCTTACTCGATGAAGCCCAGCAAGGCAGGAATGGTCTGCTCGGGCGCTTCTTCCATGATCCAGTGGCCCGCTCCCTTGATGATGCGCCCATCCACGTTCTCCGCCACCAGCTTGCCCTGGTTGATGAGGAAGTCGCCACCCGACTTTTCTCCGGCCAACACCAGCATCGGCATGGTCAGCTTGGTCTTGCCCAGTTCCGCAAACTGTTCAGCGTCCTGCGGGAAGGTCTTGAAGTACTGGAAGCCGGCGCGCACGCCGCCCGGCTGGGCGTAGGCTGCGGCGTACAGCTTGCGGTCCGCTTCCTTGATGGACTTGCTCTTGTCGGCGGCAAAGTCGTTCCAGAAGTGTTCGAAGTAGGTGCGCTCGCGGCCGGCCACCAGTTTCTCCGGCGTTTCGCCGAAGAAGTGGAAATGCCACAGGTCGCGCAGCAGGAACATATTGGTCCAGTTGCCGATGCCGGGCAGGAAGGCGTCCATCAGCGCGACTTTCTTGGTGTCGGCGGGGTACTGGGCGGCATAGGCGTAAGCGACCATCAGGCCAATGTCGTGGCCCACCACGGTGGCCGGTTCCTGGCTGATGCTGCCCACCAGCTCGTGGATGTCCTTGGCCATATTGGTTTTCAGGTAGCCGTCCGCCGCTTTCTCGGAGCCGCCCACGCCGCGCATGTCGGGCACGATCACGGTGTGCGTCTTGGCCAGCTCGCCCATGATGGGCTTCCACATATGGCCGGTCTGGGTGTAGCCGTGCAGCAGCACCACCGGCGTGCCTTTGCCGCCTACCAGGTAATGGATCTTGGTGCCGTTGACGGCGGCGGTCTTGCTGGCGAAGCCGGCGGGGGCGGCTGCAGGGTGCGCCGCAGGGGCCGCTGCCGATGTGCCGCCCACTGCGGCGGCCATGGTAACGGCGGCGATGCCGCGCAGGACGGTACGGCGGATGGTGTTTGCTGGAATGCTCATGTTCATGCTCCTGAAGGTTTGATGGCGCCGTCGGCGACTGCGCTTCCATGGACACACTATATGATTCACCAACACATCAATCAATCACATAAATACCAAGCAATCATTCAGTATTTATGAATAATTGGCGCGTGAGTTGGCCTCCAGCGTAGCCGCACGCTGGAGGGGACGCCTCTCACTTTGGGACGATCAGGGCTTGGCGGCGATCTTGATCGGCGGGCGCATGCGCGGCGCGGCGTCGGACTGGCGCCGGATCAGCGAGAAGTCCATCAGCACGTGCTCGGGCGCCTCCGGCGCGCCGTCGCGCAATGCGCGGATCTGGCGCACCAGGTACTGCACCGCCGCTTCGGCCATGCCGGTGATCGGCTGGCGCACGGTGGTCAGTTCGGGCCAGATGGTGGTGGCCAGCGCCGTATCATCGAAACCGGCCACGGTCAGGTCGCCCGGCACGTCCAGGCCCAGGCGGTGGGCGATGGCTACCGTGGCAGCGGCCATGTCGTCGTTACTGGCGAACACGGCGGTCGGGCGCTGCTCGAGTCCCAGCAGCAATTCCGCCGCGTCCAGGCCGGAACGGTAGGTAAACATGCCCTGCACCGTCAGCTCGGCCGCGTCCTGCGCGCCGCGGTCGGCGATGGCGGCCTTGAAGCCGGCCAGGCGGCGCGCGCTGGCGGTCTGGTTGGGGTGGCCGATGACAAAGCCGATGCGCTGATGGCCCAGCGTGATCAGGTGCGAGGTCATGGCGTAGGCGGCCTGGTAGTCGTCGATGCTGACGGCGCACACGCGCGGATCGGGCTGGCCGCAGGCCACGGTGACGGCCGGCAGCGAGGACTTGGCGATCATGTCGATCAGGCCGGGCATGTCGCACAGCGGCGGCGGCAGGATGATGCCGTCCACGCCGTTGTCGATCAGGCGCTGGGTCTGCTCCTTCCAGTGTTCGCCCGCTTCGCACTTCTCCACCACCAGCTGCACGTTGTTCAAGCTGGCCTGGTTCAGCAGGCCGACCAGAAATTCACTCAGGTAGCCCGCGCTGGGATTGCTATACAGAAAACCGATGCGGATAGGCCGCGAACCGGCGAGGCGGCGCGCGGCCTGGTTGGGCACGTAGTTGAGCGCGGCCACGGCTTCGTCCACCTTGCGGCGGGTGCTTTGCCGTACCTTGGTGTCGCCATTCATGACGCGCGAGACCGTCATCGGCGACACGCCGGCGAGTTTCGCCACGTCGGACATGGTGGGGACGCCGGAGCGGGACTCCGGTCCCTCGGCTGCTTTCGCCTTAGTTCTTGCCATCTGCTCAGAAAACCTGTGTTAAAAAGTGGACTTTACCACAAGCTGCAATGGTTAAACTGTCCGGCCATGCAACAAATGGTCACACGTATGTTACCGCAATCATTGTGACCGGACCAATCAATATCATCCGCGCCCCGGCGCGTAGGGGAATTTCAGCGACTTGTAGTAATCCAGCGGCCTGCCGGGCGCCTTCACGCCGGCCGGCAGCGGCAGGCCGGACACCGACTGGAAGTAAGCCACACTGGCGTCGCGCCACCAGACCGCTTCCTGGTACTGCTTGTCCAGCAGGACCGCCACGTCTTCATGGCGGCGCGCATCGATGACGGGTTTCAGGCGCGCCCAGCGCTGGCGCATCTGGTCCGCCTGCGCCACGCCGCTGTCGTATCGGGCCAACAGTTCATCCCACAGCTTGCGGCCGGAGGCCATCTTGTAGTCCCACGGCAGGTGGTGGAACCACAGCAGCATGCTCTCCGGCGTGGTGCGCGGATCGGCGTACTGGCGCGCCAGGTCCGGCGCGTACTGCGCCACGGCGTTGCTGCCGCTGGCGGTGCGGTCGAAGCCGATGCCGCCCTGGTCGGCGCGGTGGTAGTAGACCGGGTTCCAGTCCGGCCGCTCCAGGTTGGCCACCCATGGCGCCGGGCCGTGGTGGTGGCCGGTGCCCATCAGGTGATGCAGGCCGAGCGGCGTCATGTAGTTCACCACCGCTTCGCGCGACATCATCATCAGATCGGCCACTTGCGTCACCACGGCCGGATCGGACGAGAACGTCTGCGCCGCCCACTCACGCGCCAGTGCGCCCGCTTGCGCTTGCGGATTCCACGCCAGGCGGCCGAAGGCGTACCAGTTGGCCTGGTCGAAATGCGAACCGCTCCAATTGCGTTCGCTGCCGATGTTGGCCACGCCGGCGATGCCGGTCAGGCGCGACTTGCCCTGCTCCGCGCCGGCTTCCAGGATCTGCGCCACGGTGGCGCTGCCCCCTTTGCCGCCGGTGCCGGTGTGCATATCGGTGGCCAGCGTTTCCTGGTACATGGTGCCGAGGTAGGCCAGGTGGGTGGCGTAGCCCAGGTACTCCTTGGTGATCTGGAACTCCATCATCAGCGGCGTTTTCGGCATGGCGCCGAACAGCGGGTGGGCCGGTTCGCGCGGCTGGAAGTCGATCGCGCCGTTCTTCACCTGCACCAGCACGTTGGCGTCGAAGGTGCCGTCGAGCGGCTTGAATTCGTCGTAAGCCTGCTTGGCGCGGTCGTCCGGCTTCTCATGCGCGTAGACGAAGGCGCGCCACATGACGATGCCCTTGTGCGGCGCCACGGCCTTGGCCAGCATGTTGGCGCCGTCGGCGTGGCTGCGCTTGTAGTCCTGCGGGCCGGGCTGGCCCTCGGAGTTGGCTTTCACCAGGAAGCCGCCGAAGTCGGGGATGGCCTTGTAGATCTCGTCGGCCTTGGCTTTCCACCAGGCGGCCACGGCCGGGTCGAGCGGGTCGGCTGTCTTGGTGTCGCCCAGTTCCAGCGGCGTGGAGAAGCGCGCCGACAGATAGACCTTGATGCCGTACGGGCGCAGCGTGTCGGCCACGGCGGCGGCCTTGGCGATCCATGGCGCAGTCAGGATGTCCGGCTTGGAGTTGACGTTATTGAGCACCGTGCCGTTGATGCCCAGCGAGGCGTTGGCGCGGGCGTAGTCCACATAGCGGCGGTCGCGCACTTCGGGCAGCGCCCACCAGTTCCAGATCGATTCGCCGGCGTAGCCGCGTTCCACGGTGCGGTCCAGGTTGTCCCAGTGGTTCAGCACGCGCAACTGCAGCTTGGGCGCGGAACGCTCATCCAGCGCGCCCAGGCCTGCCAGGCCGGCCGGCGCTTCGGCGCCGGTGCCGATCTTGCGCAGCAGCGCGAAGGCACCGTACAGCAGGCCGATGTCGCTGTTGGCGGCGATCAGCGTGACCTTGCGGCCCTGCAGGCGCGTGCTGCGCAGCAGGTAGCCTTCCTGGCCCAGCGTTTCGAGCTGCAGGCCCATGCCGGACAGCGCAGGCATGGACGCGGGCGTGGCCAGCACCACGGCGCCGTCCTGCACGGCGGCAGCCAGCGGCGGCGCCTTGCCCAGCAAGCCGCCCAGGCCGCGCTGCAACTCGGCCACAGCCGCCTGCAGCGGCGTGCCGGCCGGCGCGGCGATGCTGCCGCCATCCGCCGTACCGGTGCCGGCAGCCACGATGGCGCTCGCCACCGGGCGCACTTGCACGCGCGCCGCCTTGCCGAGCGGACGGTAGCGCAGCCACAGGTCGTAGCCGTCCTCCACCACCCCTGGGGCAGCCTGCGCCCCGGGCGCACCCTGCCCTGCCAGCGCGGGCAGCGGCAGCAGTGCCGACAGCGGCAAGGATAGCGGCAAGATCACCGCCAGCATCGGCGCGAGCGCCTTGAACATTCTTCTCATCTTCAGTCTCCGTTGTACAACGATGTTAGCGCAATCTTCAGGGCGCCTTCGGGCTTTCCTGCGGGCCAAGATAGCTCGGTTTCAAGCCGCCCGCGTCGACCACCAGCTTTTGCAGCACCAGCGCCGGATCGAGCGCCCAGAACTTGAGCGTATGCGCGCCCGCGGCCAGCTTGTGCCTGGTCTTGAACACCACCGCGCCGTCCGATACGGCCCGCTCCCAGAAGCGCTGCGAGCCGTCCGCGTGCACGTTCACCACTTGCGGCTGCTCGTCGTCGAACGACACCGCGTAGCGGAAGCCCTCGCCCGGCTGGAACTTCAGCGTGGGCGCCAGCGTGGTGTGCAGGGTCACTTCGCCTGCGCTCTGGAGATGCACCTTGTACTCCAGCCGCATGCCCTCTGCCGCGCCGGGCAGGGACAGCGCCGCATTGGCCGGCAGCGTGGTCATGGCCGACAGCGTGCGGCCATGGTCCGGGATGCGCAGCCATTGCCAGCCTTCCTTGGCAACGGCGTTCGCATAGTGCTCCGCCTCGATCGCGATCACACCCTGCGACTCCACGAAGCTGCCGGCGGCGGCCTGCACCGGCCGGCGCACCGGCACCTTGATGCGCGTCTTGCCGCCCGGGCCCTCCACCGTCAGCGTCGCCTCGATCGTATTGCTGCCGGCCGGCAGCGATGCCCATGGCACGTCCGCCCAGCGTACATTTACCGTCACGCGTTTCTCGCGCACCACCCGGCCGGCCGGGCTGCTCAGCACCACCCACGGCTCGCTGGCCTTGATGGTGTAGTTGAACGGCTGCAGGCCACGATTGAACACTTCCAGCCAGCGTGCCTGCCTGCTCTCGGCATCCAGTGCCGGCAGCGCCAGCTTGTCCGCATTCTGACCCGGCCACGCGAATTCGCTGCCCTCCACCGCCACGCCCATGTCGCTCTGCCTGAAGGGCTGCACTTCCGTCACCGGCGGCATCACGTTGCGCGGCGGCTGGTTCCAGTAGGTGTAGCCCAGGTGCGTCTGCGACATCATGTGGTTCCACTTGCCGTCGCTGATGTCTTCCATATACTGGCGCGCCAGTTCCGCGTCCTGCTTGAACAGGCCGCGCGCGCGTTCGGCCAGGTCGTTGGTGGAGGCGCGGCCCTGCTTGCCGTATAACTGGTTCTGCGCAGCCAGCGCGTACAGTTCATTCACCACCGCGCCCGCGTTCACCGGATACTGCACCAGCTGGAAGAAAGCGTCGCGCAGGCTGGACGGCAAGGCGGCGTCGATGCGGTTGGCGCGCCCGGCGATATCCTTGTACTCGGCCACGATGCGCGCGGCCTCGTTGTAGTTCACCTGGCTGTAGGTGCCCGGCTCCAGCTGCTCCGGCTTGCGGCGGCCGTTGTACTTGGTGTACTTGGCCACGATGTCCGCAATCTCGTCCGCGTGTTCAGTGCCGAACTCGCGCGCCGCCCACAGCTTCAGGTACTCCGGCAGGCGCTCGGCCGGCCACACCGATGGATTCCACGCATAGCTGAGGAAGAACTCGATCGGCACTTCCATCGGCTTCAGGTCGCCCACGTTGACGATCCACATGCGCTTGGCGTCGTACTCCCACGCCAGCCGCATCTGCTCCCAGATCTTCGGAATCGGCGTCACGTTGAGCCACTTGTAGGAGCGCGGGCCGCCCACATAGTCGAAGTGGTAGTACACGCCGGCGCCGCCGGCGCGCTTGCGCTCTTCCGGCGTGGGCAGGCGGCGGATATTGGCCCAGTTGTCGTCGCACCAAAGCAGCAGCACGTCGTCCGGCACGCGCATGCCCTTCTCGTAGTATTCCTGCACTTCCTTGTACAAGGCCCACACCTGCGGCACCTTGCTCATGTCCGGGTTGATCTGCTGCGCGATGATCTCGCGCTGGTCCTTCACGATGCGCTCCAGCAGCGCCACGTTGGCATCCTCGGACATCGGCTCGTCGCCGTCGCCGCGCATGCCCAGCGTGACGATTTTCTCGGTGCCCTTGGAGGCGCGCAGGCCGCCGCGCCAGAAGTCCTTCAGCACCGCTTCGTTCTTGCTGTAGTCCCAGGCTCCCTTGCCGTAGCGGTCCCACTCCTTGTGGGCGCGCATCATGGGCTCGTGGTGCGACGTGCCGATCACCACGCCATATTCCTCGGCGCGCACCCCATTGAGCTTGTCGTCGTCGAAGAAGGCGGCGTCCCACATGGCCGGCCACAGGTAGTTGCCGCGCAGGCGCAGCAGCAGCTCGAACACTTTTTCGTAAAACTTGTGGTTGTAGCCGCCGTAGTGCTGCTTGGCCCAGCCGGTCAGCGCGGGCGCTTCGTCGTTCAGGAAAATGCCGCGGTACTGCACCGCCGGCGCGTCGTTCACGCGCGCCGGGGCGCTGGCATAGATGGCCTTGCGCTGCCTGGGCGTCACGTCCGCCCACCAATACCAGGGCGATACGCCGATCTGCTCGGACAGCTCATAGATGCCGTAGATGGTGCCGCGCTTGTCGCTGCCGGCGATCACCAGCGCGCGCTCCACGCCGGGCATGGGGTTCTTCAGCGTCTGCACTTGCCACGCTTCCCATTTGCCCTTGACGGCGGAAACGTCCAGCGCGCCGGAGCGCACCAGCTTGTCGATCAGCGCGCTCTTGCCGACGGTGCCGATGATGACCACGTCCGCGCCTGCGGCCGAGCCCCCCTTCTGCAGTTCCGGGCGGGTGTCGCCGACGCGCTCGATATCGGCCTGCAGGTCGCCCGCCGCGCGCAGCACACCGGCGTGGTCGGCGGCATCGACAAACAGCTTCGCGGTGCTGCCCGACTGCAGCAGGGCCACGGCATCGGGACCGGCGGCGGCGCCATTGCGGTCGAATGCAACAAAGGTTTTTTGTCCCAGCGCTAGCGCCGGCAAGGCGCAGGCCAGCATGAGGACAGCACAAGCCGCCCTGGTGAGGAATTTCATTCGTATGTCTCCGAGCGGCCCAGTGTCCTGGCCTGATTTTGTAGTAGTTTTTTTAGCGTTTCACACTGCACTGGCGCAGGGCGTTCAGCGGCACGGCGTCGGCCATGGCGCGGAAACCTGCCGGCGACGGGTGCAGGCCGTCGCCCTTGTCGCGCTCTTTCAGCAGGCGCGAAGGCTGGGCCGGATCGCGCAACGCCGCGTCGAAATCGGCCACGCCGTCGAACACGCCGGAGTTGCGTATCCAGTTGTTCAGCGCCACGCGGTCCGCCTCGTTGTCCACATTGGGGCGGTAGTAGTCCGAACCCATGTACGGCGAAACGGTGCCGCCGATGACGCAGATGCCCTGCGCGTGCGCGCGTTCCACCAGTTGGCGGTGCGCCGTCATCAGGTCGTCCAGCAGCTTTTTGCGCGCCTCGGGCGTATCGTCGCCGTTGCGGTGCTGTCCGCCAAGGTCGTTCACGCCTATCATCACGATGGCGTGGGTGACGCCGCTGCGGGCGATCACGTCGCGGTCGAAGCGCGACACCATGTTAGGCCCCAACCCGTCGCGCAGCATGCGGCCGCCGCCGATGCCGGCGTTGACCACGCCCATGGCCTGCCCCTCGCGGGCGAAGCGCGCCGCCAGCAGGTCCGGCCAGCGGTCGTTGCCATCCGTGGTGGCGCCATGGCCATCGGTGATGGAGTCGCCGATGGCGACCACCGCGCCCACGCTGCGCGGCGCCTGCACTTCCACGTCCGCCAGCGCGTACCAGCGTTCCACCTTGGTGGCGGCCGGCCATTCGGCGTCCATCAGGCGGTTGCCCTTGATGACGTAACTATTGGTGCGCGAACCCGGATGGCCGGTCTGGCGCGCCGGCTCGCCCTTGAAGTACATGGAAATGGCCAGGTCCGCGCCTGGCTTGTGCTCGATCGCTACCGGATCGCTGTAGTACTCGGCGCCGGAGGGAATCAGCACGCTGCTGCGGCCGTTGAAGGTCAGCGGGCGGGCGGTGGCGCCGTCGATCTCCGGCTTGCCGGGCGCCCTGGCCAGCGCCACGGCCGCGCCTTCCAGGACCAGCGGCGTGGTGCCGTAAGTGTTGCTGATGCGGACCCGCAGCTTGCTGCCGCCCAGCGAGAGGTGCACGATCTGGCGCAGGCTGCCCTCGCGCCAGTGTTCCGCCGCCAGTTCATTCTGGCCCTCGGGAACCATCACGGCCGTGCCCCAGGAGGCGACCCAGTGCGTGCCGCCCGCCTGGCCCGGCAGGTCCGCAGCCTTCTCCTTTGCTGCCACTTCGGCAACCGCTGCGAACGCACCGGCTGCAAACAACACGCCTGAAAACCAGGCGCACAACTTGTGTTGACTTGACCGCATAAATCCCTCACACTTGTGTTATGTTAGCGCTATTCATTTTAGGACAAAGCGATGGTACACGCAACAAATCAAAACGGTTCCCCCAGAATTATTGAAATGCAGGTCATCCCGGTGGCGGGTTATGACAGCATGCTGCTCAACCTGTGCGGCGCGCATGCGCCTTTCTTCACTCGCACCCTGGTGCTGCTGAAAGATAGCGCAGGCCATACCGGCATGGGCGAGGTACCTGGCGGCGCGGGCATCCTGCAGGCGCTGGAGAAAGCCATCCCGCTGGTGACGGGTACGGAAATCGGCCGCTACAACCGCACGCTGAACGCGGTGCGCCTGTCCATTGCCGGCAAGGGCAGCGGCCACCAGCACCAGGTCACCTCCGCTGCCGAAGCGGCGGTACTGAAGCAGCCGCACGAAATCAACCTGCGCCTGGAAAACGTGGTGACCGCGATCGAAGCGGCGCTGCTGGACCTGATGGGCCAGCACCTCGGCGTGCCGGTGTGCGAACTGCTGGGCGCAGGACAGCAGCGCGACAGCGTGCCCATGCTGGCCTACCTGTTCTATATCGGCGACCGCCGCCGCACCGACCTGCCCTACCTGGACAGCACCGGCCCGCAGGACAGCTGGTACCACATGCGCCACCAGGAAGCGCTGACGCCGGAAGCCATCGCCGACCAGGCTGCGGCCACGGTGGAAAAGTACGGCTTCCGCGACTTCAAGCTGAAAGGCGGCGTGATGCACGGCGCCGAGGAAATGCAGGCGATCGCCGCCATCAAGAAGCGCTTTCCCGATTCGCGCGTGACGCTGGACCCGAACGGCGCCTGGTCGCTGGACGAATCGATCGCCCTGTGCAAAGGCCAGGGCCACATCCTGGCCTACGCGGAAGACCCTTGCGGCCCCGAGAACGGCTATTCCGGCCGCGAGATCATGGCCGAATTCCGCCGCGCCACCGGCATCCAGACCGCCACCAACATGATCGCCACCGACTGGCGCCAGATGGCCCACTCGCACCTGCTGGGCGCGGTGGACATTCCGCTGGCCGACCCGCACTTCTGGACCATGCAGGGTTCGGTGCGCCTGGCGCAGCTGTGCCACGACTGGGGCCTGACCTGGGGCTCGCACTCGAACAACCACTTCGACGTGTCGCTGGCCATGTTCACCCATGCCGCCGCCGCCGCGCCGGGCCGCATCACCGCCATCGACACGCACTGGATCTGGCAGGAAGGCCAGGAGCGCCTGACGCGCAACCCGCTGCAGATCGTGGGCGGCGAAGTGCAGGTGCCGCAAGCGCCGGGCCTGGGCATCGAGCCGGACATGGACCGCATCATGGCCGCCAACGCGCTGTACAACAAGGTGGCCACCGGCGCCCGCGACGACGCGATGGCGATGCGCTACCTGGTTCCCGGCTGGACCTATTCGCCCAAGCTCCCCAGCCTGGGCCGCAACTGACAATAACCAAGGATAGAGACAATGACATTTGCCCAAGTTACCCAATCTCTGCCCGCCGACCTGGCCGGCGCCCTGCTGGTTGGCCGCGTATGGCGCGGCGGTGCGATCAACGGCCCGTGCGTGGTGGTGGTGCGCAACGGCGAAGTATTCGACATCACGGCGCAAGCGCCCACCGTGTCCGAACTGTTTGAACGCAGCGACCTGGCCGCCTTCGTGCGCGGCGCACAGGGCGAATCGCTCGGCCCCGTGCAGCGTTTGCTGGACGCCGCGCTGGCAGCGCAGCCGGATGCGGACGTGCCGCAACTGCTGGCCCCGTGCGACCTGCAAGCCCTGAAAGCCTGCGGCGTAACGTTCGCCGTGAGCCTGCTGGAACGCGTGATCGAAGAACAGGCCGGCGGCGACAAATCGCGCGCCGACGCGCTGCGCGCCTCGCTGCTCGAATCGATCGGCGCCGACCTGTCCAGCATCAAGCCCGGCTCGCCGGAGGCGGAGCAGCTGAAGCAGCAGTTCATCGCCCGCGGCGCCTGGTCCCAATACATGGAAGTGGGCATCGGCCCTTACGCCGAAGTGTTCTCCAAGTCGCAGCCCATGTCTGCCGTCGGCTTCGGCGCCGATGTCGGCCTGCACCCTGAATCGAAGTGGAACAACCCGGAACCGGAAATCGTGCTGGCCGTAAACAGCCGCCGCGAAGTGGTCGGCGCCTCGCTGGGCAACGACGTCAACCTGCGCGACATCGAAGGGCGCAGCGCGCTGCTGCTCGGTAAAGCCAAGGACAACAACGGCTCCTGCGCCATCGGCCCCTTCATCCGCCTGTTCGACGACGGCTTCACCATGGACACCGTGCGCAACGCAGAAGTGCGCATGGTCATCGAAGGCAAGGAAGACGGTTTCCGCCTGGACGGCGCCAGCTTCATGCGCGAAATCAGCCGCGACCCGCTGGACCTGGTGTCGCAGACCAGCGGTGCGCACCACCAGTACCCGGACGGCTTCATGCTCTTCCTGGGCACCATGTTCTCGCCGATCAAGGACCGTGGCCAGGCCGGCGCCGGCTTCACCCACCACATGGGCGACCGCGTGACCGTCACCAGCCCGGCACTGGGTTCGCTGATCAACCACGTCCACCGCAGCAACGAGATCACCCCCTGGACTTTCGGCGTACGCGCCCTTTACAACAACCTGGCCGCACGCGGCCTGCTGAACAACTCGAATGGAGCGAATTAAGATGGTGGCGCCTGTATCAAATGAACGCAAACCCATGGTGTACGCCACCTACCACGACCTGGCCGAAAAGCTGGTGGTCATCACCGGCGGCGGCACCGGCATCGGCGCCGCCATGGTGGACGCCTTCGCCAAGCAGGGCGCGCAGGTGGTGTTCCTGGACATCGCCGAGGAAGCCTCGCGCGCACTGGAACAGTCGCTGGCCGGCTGCAAGCGCCCGCCGCGCTTCATCCGCTGCGACCTGACCGACCTGGACGCGCTGGGCAACGCCTTCGCCGCCATCCAGATCGACTTCGGCAAAGTCGACGTGCTGCTCAACAACGCGGCCAACGACAACCGCCACCACGTCAAGGACGTCAGCGGCAAGTACTGGGACGACAGCCTGAACGTGAACCTGCGCCACCAGTTCTTCTGCGCGCAGGCCGTGGCGCCCGGCATGAAGGCCAAGGGCGGCGGCGTGATTTTGAACTTCGGCTCCATCTCCTGGCACCTGGCGCTGCCGCAGCTGTCGCTGTACATGACGGCCAAGGCCGCCATCGAAGGCCTGACGCGCGGCCTGGCGCGCGACCTCGGTCCGGACGGCATCCGCGTCAACACCATCATCCCCGGCTCGGTGAAGACCCCGCGCCAGATGGCGCTGTGGCATTCGGCCGAAGATGAAGCGGCCATCCTGGCGGCCCAGTGCCTGCACGAGCGCGTGGAAACCGAGGACGTGGCCGCGCTGGCCCTGTTCCTGGCCTCCGACAACGCCGCCCGCTGCTCCGGCCGCGATTACTTCGTCGATGCGGGCTGGTACGGCGCATGAAGCCTGAGGTGACCGCCATGCAGCCACAGTGCATCTGGGAGCTGGGCGCCAAGCTCGGCGAAGGTCCGTTCTGGCACGCCGCCGAAGCGGCGCTGTACCTGGTGGACATCAAGGGCCAGCGCCTGCACCGCTGCGCCGAAGACGGCAGCGCGCGGCAAAGCTGGGACATGCCGGCCGAAACCGGCTTCGCCCTGCCGATGGCCGATGGCGGCCTGGTCTGCGGCCTGCCCGGCAAGCTGCTGCGCTTCTCGCCCGAAACCGGCGAGTTCACGCCCCTGCTGCAGCTGGAAACGGACATCCCCGGCAACCGCCTGAACGACGGCTACGTGGACAGCCAGGGCGCCCTGTGGTTCGGCTCCATGGACAACGGCGAAAGCGCGCCTACCGGCTCGCTGTACCGCCTGTCCATCGACGGCACGCTGCAGCAAAAGGACAGCGGCATCATCATCACCAACGGCCCGTGCCACAGCCCGGACGGCCGCACCTTCTACCACACCGATACGCTGGCCAAGGTGGTGTACGCCTATGACGCCGCGCCGGACGGCTGCCTGTCCAACAAGCGCGAGTTCGTGCGCACGGCCGAACCGGGCCACCCGGACGGCTCGGTGGTCGACGCCGAAGGCTGCGTGTGGGTCGCCATGTTCGGCGGCGCCCGCGTGGACCGCTATTCGCCACAGGGCGAAGTAATCGACACCATCGCCTTCCCCTGCCCCAACGTCACCAAAGTGGCATTCGGCGGCGCGGACCTGCGCACCGTCTTCGCCACCACCGCCTGGAAAGGCATGCCGGACGAGGCGCGCGCCGCCCATCCGCTGGCCGGCGGTGTATTCTCGTTCCGTGTGGAGACCCCGGGACAGCAGCAACATAAATACAAAGGAAACCTGTAATGACTCGCCGCTATCGCTCGCAAGACTGGTTCGACAATCCAGACCATATCGACATGACCGCGCTGTACCTGGAGCGCTTCATGAACTACGGCATCACGCCGGACGAACTGCGCAGCGGCCGTCCCATCATCGGCATCGCGCAGTCGGGCAGCGACATCAGCCCGTGCAACCGCATCCACCTGGAACTGGCCAAGCGCGTGCGCGACGGCATCCGCGACGCGGGCGGCATCGCCATGGAATTCCCGCTGCATCCGATCTTTGAAAACTGCCGCCGTCCCACCGCCGCCATCGACCGCAACCTGGCCTATATGGGCCTGGTCGAGATCCTGCACGGCTACCCGATCGACGCGGTGGTGCTGACCACCGGCTGCGACAAGACCACCCCGGCCCAGATCATGGCCGCCGCCACGGTCGACATCCCCGCCATCGTGCTGTCCGGCGGCCCGATGCTGGACGGCTGGCTGGACGGCGAGCTGGTAGGTTCCGGCTCGGCCATCTGGAAGGCGCGCCGCCGCCTGGCCGCAGGCGAAATCGACAACGAGAAATTCCTGCAGATCGGCGCCGCCTCCGCGCCGTCGGCAGGCCACTGCAACACCATGGGCACCGCGTCGACCATGAACGCCATCGCCGAGGCGCTGGGCATGTCGCTCACCGGCTGCTCCGCCATTCCGGCGCCGTACCGCGAACGCGGCCAGATGGCCTACGAAACCGGCCGCCGCATCGTGGAGCTGGCCAAGCTGGATATCCGCCCGTCGAGCATCCTGTCGCGCGAAGCCTTCCTGGACGCCATCGTGGTCAACGCCGCCATCGGCGGCTCCACCAACGCGCAGCAGCACATCGTCGCCATGGCGCGCCACGCCGGCGTGGAACTGCGCGAATCGGACTGGATGGAATACGGCCACGACGTGCCGCTGCTGCTGAACATGCAGCCGTCCGGCAAATACCTGGGCGAACGCTTCCACCGCGCCGGCGGCGTGCCGGCCATCATGTGGGAGCTGGAACAGAAGGGCAAGCTGCGCTCCAACCGCGCCACCGTCACCGGCAAGACCATGGCGGAGAACCTGCAGGGCCGCGAATCGAACGACCGCGAAATGATCACGCCGTTCGACGCGCCGCTGAAGACCAAGGCCGGCTTCTTCGTCCTGAAGGGCAACCTGTTCGACTTCGCCATCATGAAGACCTGCGTCATCTCGCCGGACTTCCGCGCCCGTTACCTGGAGCGCGCCGGCGCCGAGAACGTGTTCGAGTGCCGCGCCGTGGTGTTCGACGGCTCCACCGACTACCACAACCGCATCAACGATCCCTCGCTCAACATCGACGAGAACTGCATCCTGGTGATACGCGGCGCAGGTCCGGTGGGCTGGCCCGGCTCGGCCGAGGTGGTCAACATGCAACCGCCGGACGCCCTGATCAAGCGCGGCATCCTGAACCTGCCGACGCTGGGCGACGGCCGCCAGTCCGGCACCTCGGACAGCCCGTCCATCCTGAACGCGTCGCCGGAAAGCGCCGTCGGCGGCGGCCTGGCCTACGTGCGCACCGGAGACACCATCCGCATCGACCTGAACACCGGCAGCTGCGATATGCTGATCACGGAAGACGTGCTGGCCGCGCGCAAGGCCGAAGGCATCCCGGCCGTGCCGGCGAGCCAGACGCCGTGGCAGGAACTGTACCGCTCCACGGTGGGCCAGATGCACGACGGCGCCTGCATGGAACTGGCGGTGAAGTACCGCGGCGTGGCGGAGACCATGCCGCGCCATAACCATTGAGCCACTAAAAAAATAACATACCTACCTTAGGAGACCGACGATGAACACCAGACTGAAAGCAGTAGCAGCAATTGCGGGCGCGGTAATGGCCCTGTCCAGCGGCTTCGCGCACGCCGACGCCAAGAACCCGAAAATCGGCTTCTCGATCGACGACCTGCGGGTGGAGCGCTGGACGCGCGACCGAGACTTCTTCAACGCCGAAGCCGAGAAGCTCGGCGCAAAGGTGTTCGTCCAGTCGGCCGACGCCAGCGAGCAGCGCCAGATCGCGCAGATCGAAAACCTGATCTCGCGCGGCGTGGACGTGCTGGTCATCGTTCCCTACAACGCCACGGTGCTCAACAACGCGATCCGCGAAGCCAAGAAGGCCAAGATCAAGGTGCTCTCGTATGACCGCCTGATACTG
>NZ_BAAKJE010000057.1:0-388 GCF_059704565.1 Massilia sp. NBRC 108631 | reverse complement strand
CACCAGCCAGTTCGCCGGCCTGACCACCAACCAGGTCGCCGCGCTGACCAGCGGCCAGATCGGCGCGCTGAGCACCAACCTGATCGCCAACGGCCTGACCACCGCGCAAGTGGTGGCCCTGTCCAGCGCCCAGGCGGGCGGCCTGACCTCGTCGCAGGTGGCGGCCTTCACCACGGCCAACCTGGCCGCCATGGAGACTGTTGACTTCGCCGCGCTGAAGACTGCCGCCATCGCCGGCCTGAGCACGGCCCAGTTCGCCGGCCTGACCACCAACCAGGTCGCCGCGCTGACCAGCGCCCAGATGGGCGCGCTGAGCACCAATGTGATCGCCAACGGCCTGACCACCGCGCAAGTGGTGGCCCTGAGCAGCACCCAGGCTTCCGGCCTG
>NZ_BAAKJE010000056.1:0-49860 GCF_059704565.1 Massilia sp. NBRC 108631 | reverse complement strand
AAAATTCTCGCCAGGCCAATTTGCTGGCGCAGTCGGCCTCGGAAGTGGCCATCAAGGGCGGCGTGGTGGTGTCGCAAGTGGTGGACACCATGGGCTCGATCAACGATTCGTCCAAGAAGATCGTCGACATTATCGGCGTCATCGACGGCATCGCCTTCCAGACCAACATCCTTGCATTGAATGCTGCGGTTGAAGCGGCGCGGGCGGGCGAGCAGGGCAGGGGCTTCGCGGTGGTGGCCTCCGAAGTGCGCAACCTGGCGCAACGTTCGGCGGCGGCGGCCAAGGAGATCAAGGCCCTGATCGACGATTCGGTGGACAAGGTGGGCAGCGGCGCCAAGCTGGTGGACCAGGCCGGCGCCACGATGCAGGAGATCGTGACCAGCATCCAGCGCGTGACCAGCATCATGAGCGAGATCACGCAGGCCAGCCAGGAGCAGACCATGGGACTGGACCAGATCCATGCCGCCATCACGCAGATGGATGGCTTGACGCAGCAAAACGTGGCGCTGGTTGAGGAGGCAGCAGCCGCAGCCGATTCCCTGAACGAGCGTGCCCAGGGCCTGACCCGCGTGGTCAGCGTGTTCAAGCTCGATGGCAGGCAGGCCGTTGCTTTTGCCCCTGCGGCTGGTTCGGTTCCCACCGCCAAGGTGCGCCCGCTGCCGGTCGCCAAGCCCGCCGCGCCGGTGCGCAAGCTGGCTGGCGGGCCGGTATCCAGGCCCGCCGCCAAGGCAATGCCGAAGCCGCGCGTCGCCAACGGCGCCGAAAGCGACTGGGAAGAGTTCTGACGCCCGGCTCAGAACTTGTGCGTAATGCCCACGCCGAAGCCTGACGGGTCCTGCCCGGCAGCCAAGCCCGGTACCGGGTTGGCGGACAGGTTGTACATGGCGCGGGCTTCGTTGCGCGTGCGGGTGTAGGCCGCCCAAAGCTCGCTGCGCCTGGACAAGGCATAGCCATAGCCTGCGGTGTACTGCGCCGCGCCCGTCCCCGGCCCTGGCTTGCCGGCGCCACCCACGCCCGTGGTGGCGTTGCCCTTGGTGTCCAGCGCGCGGGTCAGCGAGGCGCGCCAGATGTGCGGGCCGCTGTTGTGCGTGGCGGCCAGTTGCCAGGCGTTGCGGCTCAGGTGCTGGCCCGGCGCCGGCGCGTAGCGCAGCCGTTCGAAGGCGGCGCGCAGGCGGGTGCCGCCCAGACTGTAGGCCAGGCCCAGCTTGTGGCCGATGTCCTTGCCCTTGGTGGCGAAGTAGTCGCGGTGGCGTTCCACGCCATAGGCCAGGTAGAGTTTCTCATCCTCATACGTCACCAGGGCGGCCTCCATGCCGGGATTGGCGGCGCCATTCTTTTCTTCGCGCGCGCTGGCCGCCACGCGCGCATTCCAGCCCCTGTAGGACGGCGTCGAATACTGCACCAGGTTCGTCTGGCGGCGGTCGAACGAGGCCGGCACCACGGCGTTGGCCGCCGTGGCAAAGCCATTCCCCATGATGGCGTTGGAGGCGAAGATACCCGCTGCAAAAGGGTCTATCGCATACACCGACGCATAGCGGTAGGGGGATTCCCATATCCCCAGCAGCACCTGGCCGAAGCTGCCGCGCAGGCCGACGGCGGTGTTGCGCGTGAAGTCCCCGCCGCCGCCGGTATCGACCGCCACCGGCATTTCTATCTGGAAGAAGCCTTGCAGACCGCCGCCCAGGTCTTCCGTACCACGGAAACCGAGCACCGACAAGTCGTTCGATACCCGCTGCTGGCGGGCGCCGCCCGCAGCCACGCTCTCCACGTTGACTTTCAGGAAGCCGTAGATGCGCACGTTGTCCGCTGCGCGTGCGCCGCAGCTTGCGAATGCCGTTGCGCCTGCCAGCGCCGCGATGGCCCATCTCGTCATGTTGTCCTCCATTGATGTTGGTGACCGCGATCATAGACGCTTGCTTTTCATCTGTACACATATACATGCACATGTATTTAAATGTATACATATAAATTTCACCTCGTTAGAATGGAGCGGCAGATCAACCACAACACTGGAGAAACCATGAGCACCAAGCTGCGCCACATCGCCATTTCCGTTCCCGATCCATGGAAGACGGCCGAGTTTTACATCAACGCTTTCGGCTTCCGCAAGGTGGGCGAAACCGATTCCTCGCTTGCGCGCGGGGTGTACCTGAGCGACGGCGTGATGTCGATCGCGCTGCTGAACTACAAGACCGACGAGGCGGCGGGGGAGCGCGGCCGCGACTTCGTGGGCCTGCACCACATCGGCATGTGGGTCGACGAAATCGGCGCCGCGCGCGCCAGCGCGGAGGCAGCCGGCGGCACCTACTACATGGGCGAAGTGCCGGTGAAGGGCAATATCTTCTATGAAGTGAAATACCGCGATCCGAACGGCGTGATCGTCGACCTGACCGACCATGGCTGGGGCGGCGCCGTGAAGGACGTGGGCGCCGACGCGAGCAGTGCCGGCCCCGCGTTGCGCAATCCGGACCTGGTTGCGGACCGCGCCGGGATCGTTGGCGGCGCTACGTAAGCGCGTGCCGCAAGGCGCCGCCGGCGAAGTGTGCGGCGAGGTTGGCCAGCAGGACTTCATGCTGCGCCAGCTGCGCTTCCGGCGAGCGGCCCGAGATGTGCGGCGTCAGGATCAGCGTATCCAGCAGGGCTGCTCCCGGCGGCAGTGCCGGTTCGTTCTCGATCACGTCCAGCGCCGCGCCGGCGATGGTTCGCCGCTCGAGCGCCTGCATCAGCGCCGCGGTATCCACCACGCTCCCGCGCGCGATATTGACCAGGAAGCCCTGCGGCCCAAGCGCTTCCAGAACGTTGGCATTCACCAGGTGCCGCGTGGCGGCGCCGCCGGGGCAGGCCAGCACCAGGTAATCGCTCGCGCGCGCCAGTTCCAGCACGCTGGCCACGTGCCGGTAAGGCAGCTGCGGCCTGGCGCTGCGCGTGGTGTAGGCGATCTCCATGTCGAATGCCGCTGCCCGCCGCGCAATCAGCGCGCCGATATTCCCCATGCCGACAATGCCCAGCCGCTTGCCGTGCACGGCGGGCCGCGCCATGCGGTGCGCCAGCCAATGGCCTTCCTTCACGGCCCGGTCCAGGCCCGGAAGGCCGCGCGCGCTGGCGAGCATCAGCGCCAGCGCATGGTCCGCCACGGTGGCGTGGTTCACGCCCGGCGCATGCGTCACCGCGATCCCGCGCGCATCGGCTGCCGCCAGGTTGATGTTCTCGTAGCCGGCGCCGTAGCTGCACACCAGCCGCAGCGCCGGCAGCGCGTCCATCTGCGCCGCCGACAGGCCCGTGCTGCCGTTGGTGATGACCACGCGCACGCCCGCCAGTTGCGCGGCAGTGTCGCGCGCCAGCCGCTCCAGCGCGGCCGCTTCCGGCAACACGGCCATGGGCCAGCAGCTCTGTATTTGTTCCACAAACGGCGCCGCCATGCTGATCAGCAGGAGCACCTGCGGCTTCATCGCCAAGTCCATTTTCATCCCCCATGTTTTAAGTGAGGAAAATTTTCACACATTTAACTTGCTATGTATACGGATAGATATTATCGTATTCCTATCAACAACAAGGAGGCAGACAATGTGGCATGCAATCGCAAGATATGAACTGAAGCAGGGCGGAGCGGGCGCCAAGCTGGCGCTGGTGGTGGGCGGGGCGCTGTACGACGTCGGTCAGTTGGTGGAGGCGGGGGCGCTGGGCGTGGCCGGCAACCAGCCGCGCGTGGCGGCGGACCTGAACGCTGCGCTGGCCGACTGGAGCGCGGCCGCGCCGCTGTTCAGCCAGATGGCGCATGCCTTGCCCGAGCTGCTGCGCGCGGGCCGCGTGGCGGCGCTGCCGCCGCAGTCCTACCGCATTGGCGTGCCGTACACGCCGGGCCGCATCTTCGGCGCCGCGTCCAACTTTTACGAGCACGCCCGCGAAATGGGCACCGAACTGGCACCGCGCGAGGAAAGCGCGCCGTTTTGCTTCATGAAGGCGGAAACCAGCATTACCGCCACCGATACCGACGTGGTCATGCCGGCCGATACGGAGAAGCTGGACTGGGAAGTGGAACTGGGCGTCATCATTGGCAAAACCTGCCGCAACGTCAGCGTGGAAGAGGCATACGACACCATCGCCGGCTACACGGTGTTCAACGACGTCACCGCGCGCGACCTGAACCGCCGCAGCGACTACCCCTTCAAGCACGACTGGTTCCGCGGCAAAAGCCACGACACTTTCGGCCCCATCGGCCCCTGGGTGGTGCCGCGCGCCTGCATCGAACGTGCGCAAGGCCTGCGCCTGCAGCTCTCTGTGAACGGCGAGATGATGCAGGACGATACCGCCGACGCCATGATCTTCAACATTGCCGAGCAGATCGCCTACCTGTCCGGCATGCTGACGCTGAAGCCGGGCGACCTGCTGGCCACCGGCACGCCGAACGGCGTGGGCATGGGGCGCGGGGTCTACCTGAAACCCGGCGACGAGATGGTGGCGACCATCGAAAGCATCGGCAGCATTCGCAACCGCGTGGTTGCGGCGCCTGCGCGCAAGGAGGCCGCATGAGGTCCCGGCGCCTGCTGCGCCGCGCCGTCACGGCTACGGCCGCCGCTGCCGCCATGGCCGGCGCCGCGCCTGTGCTGGCAGCGGACACGGTGCGCTTCAACCTGGCCTGGCTGCCGCAGGGCAGCACCAGCGGCGTACTGGTGGCCATCGCCAAGGGCTATTACGCCGAGGCGGGGCTGGACGTGAGCGCCACGCGAGGCTACGGCGGCCAGCGCACCGTGAATGAGGTGGACCAGGGCCTGTTCGAGTTCGGCTACGGCGATCCGATCAGCGTGATGCTGAACCGCGCGCAGGGCGGCAAGACCGTCATGGTTGGCGCCATCAACACGCGCTGGCCTGCGGCGCTGTGCTACGTCGAAAAGCCGAACCGCAAGATCAAGACCATCGCCGACCTGAAAGGCCTGGTCATCGGAGGCGGCGCCGCATCGCCGCTGCACAACGTCATTCCGGCCTGGCTGGCGGCCAATAACCTGCCGCCGGAGCACGTAAAGCTGCTGCGCCTTGATCCCGCCGTCATCAACACGGCTTTCCTGGACGGCTCGATCGACCTGGCCGAATGCTGGGAAGGCGCCAACAAGCCGGTGCTGGAGCGGATGGCGCAGAAGAACGACATCAGGATCGGCGCGCTGCGCTACCGCGACTTCAAGCTGAACTTGTACGGCAACGGCATCGTCACCAGCGAAAAGCTGATCGCTTCCAATCCGGACCTGGTAAAGCGCTTCGTGGCGGCCACTTACCGGGGCTACGAGTACCAGGCGAAGAACCCGGCCGAGGCAGTGGAGTTGATCGCCCGCCAGCAGAAGCTGATCGACAAGTCCGTGCTGCGCCAGCAGATCGAGGAGACCAGCGAATTGATGCATGCGCCGGAAGCGGGCGCGAAGAAGACCGGCTGGATGCACGACGAGCGCATGCAGGCCACCGCGGACTTCGTGAAGAAAGCTTTCAGCGTGACCGCACCGGTGAAGACGTCCGAAATCTATACCAACCGTTTTGTAGGAGAGTGAGATGGAAAAGCTGCGTCCCAAAAAACTCGGGCACCTGGTGCTGATGGTGCGCGACATCCACAAGTCCGCGCGCTTTTATACGGAAGTGGTGGGCCTGACCGTGTCCGACTGGATCGGCGACCAGATGGTGTTCCTGCGTGCAGGCCAGGACCACCACGACCTGGCGCTGTCGCAAATCCCGCCCGGTTCGCCCGGCATGGACGACCTGCCGCACTATGGCCGTCCCGGCATGGAGCACTTCTCCTATCTGGTGGAAGACCGTGCCGAGATCGACCGCACGGTGGAAGTACTGAAGGCGCACGGCGTGGAGATCGTGCGCGGCATCGGCAAGCACGGCCCGGGCGAGAACCTGTTCCTGGTCTTCAAGGACCCGGACGGCAACAACGTGGAAGTGTATTGCGAAATGACGCAGATTGCCCCAGGCAGCGGGTACGAAGCCAAGGTCTGGGAGCGCAACATCGAGTCCTTCGACCAGTACCGTTTCAAGCATTTCGTGGTGCCGCCGCCGCAGGCGGTGGTGGATGCGAAGTCCGGCAAGAGCTGAGGAGGGCACATGAAACGGACCATGGAAACGGTGCTGTTCTGGGGCGCGTTCGCGCTCCTGTGGGAATACGGCGTGGCGCTGAGCGGCGTGCGCAGCTACCTGATGCCGCCGCTGAGCAAGGTATTGGCGGCGGGCTGGGAGCAGCGCGAGCTGCTGCTGGCCGAATGCTGGGTCACGCTGCTGGAAGTGCTGGCCGGCTTCGCGCTGGCCGTGGTGGGCGGCGTGGTGCTGGGCGTGGCGATCCATTTCAACGGCTTCGCGCGGCGCACGCTGTATCCCTTCATCACGGCGCTGCAAAGCTTGCCGAAGATTGCGCTGGCGCCGCTGATGATCGTGTGGTTCGGCTACGGCTTCGCGTCAAAGCTGGCATCCACCTTCCTGTTCGCCTTCTTCCCGCTGGTGATCGCCACCCTGGGCGGACTGTCGGGCATTGCCGCCAACCTGGACGAGCACTTTCGTGCACTGGGCGCGTCGCGCTGGGACACCTTGCTGCGCCTGCAGTTGCCGTCCGCGCTGCCCAGCTTCGTGGACGGCGTGAAGATCGCCATGCCGCTGGCGGTGATCGGCGCCATCGTCGGTGAGTTCATTGGCGCGGAAAAGGGACTGGGACACTTGATGACGCTGGCCACGGCCAACGCCCAGACGGATCTGATGTTTGCCGCCATCCTGGCGATCACGCTGCTGGCCAGTTTGCTGTACTGGGCGGTGGAAGTGGCGTCGCGCGCGGTGTGGTGGAGGGGGCAAGCGGTATGAACCTGAAGATAATGAACAAGCCGGATGAGCTGGCGCAGGCGGCGGCCGGCGCGGCCTGCCAACCGGAAGTCATACGGGTGGCCAATGTGGTGAAGCGCTTTCCGGGCAAGCAGTCGGTCAACGCGCTGGAGGACGTGTCGCTGGCGGTACGCGACCGTGAGTTTGTCTCCATCCTCGGCCCCAGCGGCTGCGGCAAAAGCACCTTGCTGCGCATCGTGGCGGGCCTGGTGCCGCACAGTGAAGGGCTGGTGCAAGTGTGCAACCGCGCCATGGTGCAGCCGGTGCCGGAGATCGGCGTGGTTTTCCAGGCCAGCAATATGCTGCCATGGCTGACCGTGGAGCAGAACATGCTGCTCGGCGCGGAGTTGCGCAAGCTGCCCCGAGAGGCGCTGGCCGCCAAGGTGCGCGAGCTGGTGCGCACGCTGGGCCTGTCCGGTTTCGAGAACAGCTATCCGCACCAGCTGTCGGGCGGCATGCGGCAGCGCGCCTCCATCGGCCAGATCCTGGCGCTGGACCCGAAGATCTTGCTGATGGACGAACCGTTCGGCGCGTTGGACGCCTTGACGCGCGACCTGCTCAACGTGGAGCTGCTGCGCATCTGGCAGGAGCACATGAAGACGGTGCTGCTGGTCACGCACAGCATCCAGGAGGCGGTGTTCCTGTCGGACCGGGTGCTGGTGATGTCCGGCCGTCCGGGCCGCATCATCCACGATATCCGCATCGACCTGCCGCGCCCGCGCAGGCCGGAGCACGTGAAAACCAACCCGCGCTATGGCGAATACATCGCCCAGCTGAGCCAGATCATGGGGGTGTATTGATGCGGCCATTCGAAGGCCTGCCGGCTGCGGTGGCGGCGGTGCTACGAGCCATGGGGCCGGTGTGGGCGGACGACATCAACCGACACCGCAAACAGGTGGTGGAGATCTACACGCCGCTGCTGTCCGCAGCAGACCGTGCCGGCATCACCGTCGATGCGGGGCTGGCTTATGGCGGCCACGCCCGGCAGCGGCTGGACATCTACCGCAGCGCAGCGACGCCGCTGCGCGGCGCGCCGGTAGCGGTATTCGTGCACGGCGGCGCGTTCATGCGGGGCGAGATGAACAGCAATGCCGAAATCTACGGCAACGTTGCGCGCTATCTGGCGCGCCATGGCTACGTGGGGGTGAACCTGGAATACCGGCTGGCGCCCGAAGCGCCATTCCCCGGCGGCGCGGACGACGTGGCGCTGGCAATGGCCTGGCTGCGCACCCATATCGGCGGCTATGGCGGCAATCCCCGCCACATCGTGCTGATCGGGCATTCGGCCGGCGGCGCCCACGCGGCCAGCTACGCGCTGGATATTGGCGGCAGCGGCGGCATTGGAGGCGCAGGCGCGGGCCACGGGCTGGCCGGCCTGGTGCTGGTCAGCGCGCGGCTGCGGGCGGATGCGTTGCCGAGTAACCCGAACGCGGCGGGCGTGCGGGCCTACTGGGGGGACGACGCCGCGCTTTACGAGCAGCGTTCGCCCGTCACCCATGCCTGGCGCCTGGACCTGCCCACGCTGGTCGCCATCGCCGAATATGAGAACCCGCACCTGGACGCTTACGGCGCCGAATTCTTCCACCGCGCGCTGCAGGCCGGCGCGCAGGGACTGCGCTTCGCGCAAGTCCCCGGCCACAACCATACCTCCATCGTCGCCCACCTGGACACGGCGGACCGCAGCTTCGGCCCAGCGCTGATCGACTTCCTCGACAGCACGCGCCCAACTATATAAACAGGAGAGATCACCATGGCAGCACCACGGCTGAGCGGCGCCTTCGCGCCCGCCGTCACCCCTTTCACACCCAGCCTGGAAGTCGACTTCGACGCCTACGCCGCGCACTGCCTCTGGCTGCAGCGGCACGGTGCGGGACTGGCCATCTTCGGCACCAACAGCGAGGCCAACTCGCTGTCGCTGGCAGAACGCATGATGCTGCTGGACCGCCTGAGCGGGCGCGGCATCGACTTGTCCCGCACCTTGCCCGGCACCGGCGGCTGCGCGCTGCCGGATACCGTGGCGCTCAGCCGCCATGCGCTGCTGCACGGCTGCGCCGGCGTGCTGGTGCTGCCGCCATTTTTCTACAAGGGCGTGAGCGACGACGGCCTGTTCGCCTACTACTCGGAACTGATCGAGCGGGTGGCCGATGCGAACCTGCGCCTGTTCCTGTACCACATTCCCGCCTTCTCGGGCGTGCCGATCAGCCTGGGCCTGATCGAGCGCCTGGCCAGGCATTACCCGGATCAGATCGCGGGCGTGAAAGACAGCAATGGCGACTGGGCCAACATCGAAGCCATGCTGCGCAATTTCCCGCAGCTGTCCATCTTTCCCGCTTCCGAGAGCTTCCTCGCCCGTGCCATGCCGCTGGGTGCTGCCGGCTGCATCTCCGCCACCATCAACGTCAATCCGGCCGCCATCTCGGCGCTGTGCGCCAATTGGGCGGCGCCGGGCGCCGCAGCGGCGCAGCAGCAGGTGGACCGCATCCGGCAGATCTTCCAGAAGTACCCGATGATCGCTGCGCTGAAATGGGCCATTGGCCATGGGCGCGGCCAGCAGCAGTGGCAGGTGCAGCGTCCGCCGCTGTCGCCGCTGAGTGCGCAGCAGCAGGCGTCGCTGCGGGCCGAGCTGGCGGCCGCCGGCTTCGCCATGGCCGCGCTGGAGCAGCCGTGAGCGCGGCCGTGCAGCGCATCGCGCCGCTGGGACGCTACCCGGCATATTGCCGCGCGGGAGACTTCATCCATGTCTCGGGCATGAGCGCGCGCCAAGCCGACGGCAGCATTGCCGGCGTGCGCCATTTGCCGCAAGGCGGCGTGGTGTTCGACGCGGCGCACCAGACCCGCGTCGTGATCGCCAAGGTGGAGGCGGCGCTGGCGCAGGCGGGCGCCCGCCTTTCCGATTGCGTGGCGGTGACGGCTTACCTGACCGACATGGCGGACTTCCAGGCCTATAACGCCATCTACGCCGAACACTTCAACGGCCGCGCCGCGCGCACCACGGTGGCCGTGCACCAGCTGCCGCATCCGCACATGGTGGTGGAGTTGACGGTGGTGGCCTACAAGCCGCAAGCCGGGGAGGGCGCATGACCGCCGCGCCAAGCCGGGTGGCGGAAGACGCCCTGGACCTGCTGTTCCGCCATGCACGCTCGCACAACGCCTGGCTGCCGCGCGCGGTTGACGACGCGCTGCTGGTGCAGCTGTACCAGCTGGCCAAGCTCTGTCCCACCAGCGTGAATGGCTGCCCGGCGCGCTTCCTGTTCCTGCGCACGGACGAGGCCAAGGCGCGCCTGCTGCCGGCACTTAGCCCCGGTAACGTGGAAAAGGTGCGCAGCGCGCCCGTGGCGGCGGTAATCGCCTACGACACGCGCTTTTACGAACACCTGCCGCAGCTGTTCCCGCACAGCCCCGGCGCAGGCGCCATGTTCGAAGCCAGTGCGGCGCTGGCCGAAGCCACTGCCTTCCGCAACAGCAGCCTGCAGGGGGCCTGGCTGATACTGGCTGCGCGCGCGCTCGGCCTGGACTGCGGTCCGCTGTCCGGCTTCGATGCGGCGGCCGTCAACCGCGAGTTCTTCCCGGACGGCCGCCTCAAGGTCAATTTCGTTTGCAACCTGGGCTACGGCGACCCCGCCGGACTGTTCCCCCGCAGCCCAAGGCTGGATATCGGCCAGGCCTGCACCTTTTTATAGAAACCATGGACATCCTCTTATACATCGCGCTCGGCGCCTGCGCCGGCGTACTGGCCGGGCTGCTTGGCGTCGGCGGCGGCACTGTCATCGTGCCGGTGCTCACCTTCGTCTACACCGCCCATCATTTTCCGCCCGAGTACACGCTGCACCTGGCGCTGGGCACCTCAATGGCGTCCATCCTGTTCACCTCGGTGGCCAGCCTGCGCTCGCACCACAAGCGCGGCGCGGTGGACTGGATGGTGGTGCGGCGGCTCACGCCCGGCATCGTCGCCGGCACACTGGCGGGCGTCTGGCTGGCGGCCGGCATGTCCACCAAGGTGCTGAAGCTGATCTTCGTTTGCTTCGCCTACTTCGTCGCGGCGCAGATGCTGCTGAACATCAAGCCCAAACCCAGCCGGCAGCTGCCAGCAACAGGCGGCATGCTGGCCTCGGGCGGCGCCATCGGCGTGGTGTCGAGCTTCGTCGGCATAGGCGGCGGCACCTTGTCCGTGCCCTTCATGACATGGTGTAATGTACCGCTGCATACCGTGATCGGCACCTCGGCCGCGCTGGGCTTCCCCATCGCCGCCGCCGGCGTGGCGGGTTATGTGCTCAACGGCTGGCGCGTGGCGGCGCTGCCCGAGCACAGCCTGGGCTTTGTCTACCTGCCCGCGCTGGCCGCCATCGCCGTCGCCAGCATGCTGACCGCGCCGCTGGGCGCGCGCATGGCGCACGCGCTGCCGGTGGCCAAGCTGAAGAAACTGTTCGCATGCCTGTTGCTGCTGGTCGGCACCCGGATGCTGGTATCGTTGTTTTGAAAGGATGAATATGCAAGCCCTGTTTCCCTTCCACCTGGCCTTCTTCGTGCGCGACCTGGACGAGGCGCGCGCCTTCTACGGCGGCGTACTCGGTTTTACCGAAGGCCGCAGCACCGAACGCTGGGTCGATTTCGACTGCATGGGCCACCAGCTCTCGCTGCACTTGAAGCCGGATCTGCAGCCGGCCGCCGGCAGCGGCCAGGTGGACGGCGATGCCGTGCCGATTCCGCACTTCGGCATCGTGCTCGACATGCCGCACTGGAACGCGCTGGCCGAACGCGCCCGCGCCGCGAGCCTGAGCTTCGTGGTAGAGCCGCACGTGCGCTTTGTTGGCCAGCCCGGCGAACAGTCCACCATGTTCTTCTGCGACCCGTCCGGCAACGCGCTTGAGTTCAAAGGACTGGCTGCCCTGAACCGCCTGTTCGCGATATAGTGTGGGGCGGACGATATTCACCAAAACAACAAGATCAGAGAACCATGGAAACCATTTCGATGCGGCTTTATCGCATCCTTGCAGACGAAATCATCAACGGCGCCGTGGAACCGGGTGCGAGCCTGGAGGAAAACGCCATTTCCGAGCGCTTCAAGGTGTCGCGCACGCCGGTGCGGCAGGCATTCCGCGAACTGGCCAACGCCGGCCTGATCGAACTGCGGCCGCGCAAGGGCGGCATCGTGGTCAGCATCAGCCTGGAGGAGCTGGCTGATACGCTGGAGGCGCTCGGCGAGCTGGAGGCGCTGTGCTGCCGTATCAGCGCCGAGCGCATGAGCGCGGTGCAGAAGAAGCAGCTCGAGCTGTTCCATTTGCAGGGCGTGGAGTGCATGGAGCACGGCGACGAGGACGGCTACCTGGAGATCAACGCCAAGTTCCACCAGCTGATCTGCACCGGGGCGCACAACCGCAGCCTGGCCGAGAGCATCGACAAGCTGCGCGCCAAGCTGAACCAGTTCCGCGCCGCGCAGGGCGGGGTGGAGCGGCGCCTGGCGCAGTCGCACGATGAGCACGAGGCCATCGTCAATGCGATCCTGGCCTCGGACGCGGAGCGCGCCTACCTCGCCATGCGCAACCACGCCAACCGCCTCAGCGTGCACGTGCTGGAAGTGATACGCGAACGCCAGGCAGGCCATGGAAGCTGACGACCGCCAGCCGCCTGCAACGGACTTGTCGCGGCCGAACATGCCGCTGGCCGACGGCATGCTGCGCCGCCTGAAGCTCAAGCCCTTGCTGATCTTCGACCGCGTGCTGGCCTCGCACTCGATTGCGCGCGCGGCCAAGGAGCTGAACCTCACCCAGCCCGCCGTCACCAAGGCCATCCAGGAACTGGAAGGCGACCTGGGCGTGGAGCTGTTCGAGCGCACCAACCGCGGCGTGGTGCCGACTTGCTACGCCACCCTGCTGGGGGCGCGCGTGAAGTCCGTGATCGCCGAGCTGCGCTACCTGACCGACGAGTTGAACGCGTTCCGCAGCGGCGACTCCGGCCACGTGGTGGTCGGCACGCTGATCTCCGCCTCGGCGCGGCTGCTGCCGCTGGCCATCTCAAAGCTGAAGGCCGAGCGGCCAGGCATCCTGGTGACGGTGCGGGAAGGCCCGCTGGACCGCCTGTTCCCGGCGCTGGCTACCGGGGAGCTGGACCTGGTGGTGGGCCGGCTGCCGGAAGCGGACTTGCCGCTGGCGCGCATGTACAGCTTCCACCACGCGGAACTGTTCAAGGAGGCGCTGTGCGCGGTGGTGTGGAGCGAGCACCCGCTGGCGCAGCGCACCAGCATCGACCTGCGCGAACTGATGGCCTGGCCCTGGCTGCTGCCGCCGATGGAGTCGCCGGCGCGCATCACCGCCGAGCGCCTGTTTTCGGACGCCGGACTGGCCATGCCGGGCAATATCGTGGAGTCGCTGTCGCTGCTGACCAATATCGGCTTGATGCAGGCCATGCAGGCCATCAACCTGATGCCGCGCGCCGTGGCGCAGCACTTCGCGCAACTGAAGCTGCTGGCGATCCTGGAGATGGGCGACATCGGCGCCTTCGGCCGCATCGGCTACTCGGTGCGCGAAGACCGCGCCAGCACGCCGGCCGCCGCGCGCTTCATCGCCTGCCTGACGCAGGCCGCCGCAGAGCTCTAAGGCACCCCTGGCCGGGCGCGCGCCTGGTCAGCCGCGCTCGATTGCAGGATCAGCCACAGGCTCTGATATCAAAATTAGGCATGTCCAGAGCATAATTATTCATTATATTTTATTGCCAGGTCTTCTTATACTCGTTTCCAAGTTGTACACGAGAACATAGGAGACCGACTTGAAACCTGCATCGCCAGCACTGCTGCGCAACTATGTCGACGGTGAATTCGCCGGCAGCGCGGCCACCTTCGACAACATCAATCCGGTCGACGGCAGCCTGATTAACCGGGTCTGCGAAGCGGACCGTGCCACCGTGGAAGCGGCTGTCGCTGCCGCGCGCCGCGCCCTGCAAGGGCCTTGGGGCGCCATGAGCGTGCAGCAGCGCGCCGCCATGCTGCACAAGGTGGCTGACGGCATCGCCGCCCGTTTCGACGAATTCGTGGCCGCCGAAGTGGCCGACACCGGCCGCCCGGTCGAGCAGGCGCGCCAGCTCGACATCGCACGCGGCATCGCCAACTTCCGCACCTTCGCCGACCTGGCCGCCGGCGCCAACACGGACGCCTTCGAGATGGCCACCGCCGACGGCGCCGGCGCGCTGAATTACACGGTGCGCAAGCCGCTCGGCGTGGTCGGCATCATCGCGCCATGGAACCTGCCGCTGCTGCTGCTGCTGACCTGGAAAGTGGCGCCGGCGCTCGCCTGCGGCAACGCGGTGGTGGCCAAGCCGTCCGAAGAATCGCCGTCCACTGCGACGCTGCTGGCCGAGGTGATGCACGGCGCCGGGGTGCCGCGCGGCGTGTTCAACCTGGTGCACGGCTTCGGCGCCGATTCGGCCGGCCAGTTCCTCACGCAGAGCGCCGGTATCGACGCCATCACCTTCACCGGCGAGTCGCGCACCGGCAGCACCATCATGAAGGCGGTGGCGGACGGCGTGAAGGAGGTGTCCTTTGAGCTGGGCGGCAAGAACGCTGCCGTGGTGTTTGCCGACGCCGACTTCGACGCGGCCGTGGCGGGCGTGATGCGCTCCTCCTTCACCAATTCCGGCCAGGTGTGCCTGTGCTCCGAGCGCGTCTACGTCCAGCGGCCCATCTTCGAGCGCTTTGTCGCCGCCATCAAGGCCCGGGTGGATGCGCTGAAGATCGGCTATCCGGGCGACGAAGGGGTGGACATGGGCCCGCTGATCTCGCACGGCCACCGCGACAAGGTGCTGGGCTACTACCGCCTGGCGCTGCAGGAGGGCGCCACCGTGGTGGCGGGCGGCGGTGTGCCGCATTTCGGCGACGCGCGCGACCGGGGCGCCTACGTGCAGCCTACCGTCTGGACCGGCCTGCCTGACAGCGCACGCTGCGTGACGGAAGAGATTTTCGGCCCGGTGTGCCACATCGCTCCGTTCGACACGGAGGAAGAAGTGGTGCAGCGCGTGAACGCCAGCGACTACGGCCTGGCCTGCGCGCTGTGGACCACCAGCCTGTCGCGCGCGCACCGCGCGGCGCGCCGCATTCACGTCGGCCTGGTGTGGGTCAACACCTGGTACCTGCGCGACCTGCGCACGCCGTTCGGCGGCGTCAAGCTGTCCGGCCTGGGCCGCGAGGGCGGCCGCTATTCGCTCGATTTCTATTCGGATGTTGCCAACATCTGCATCAAACTGTGAGGTCCCACATGAATCGCATCACCGTGCAATCGCCCGCCATCGCGGCGCCGCGCTTCCGCTACAGCCCTTGCGTGCGCATCGGCGGCACCGTCCAGCTGTCCGGCATGATCGCGCTGGACTCGGCCAGCGGCGAACTGGTGTCCGGCGGGCCGGGCGCCGAAGCCGCCGCCATCCTGCGCAGCCTGCAGCGCGCGCTGCCGGACTACGGCGTGTCGCTGGACGAGCTGCTCATTGCCCGCATCTACACCACCCGGCTGGACCTGTTCGGCGAGATCAACGCCGCCTGGGAAGCCGTGTTCACTGCCGACACCATCCCTCCGGCGCGCACTTCCATCGGCGTGAGCGCGCTGCCGCTGGGCGCCTCGGTGGAAATCGAGTTCACTTTCGTGCAGGCGGGGCGGGCATGAGCGCGAACATACAACAGGCGGCGGACCTGCTCTGGGACGCGCACCAGTACGGCGAGCCATGCCAGCCGGTGCGCGCGCTGCTCGGCGACGGTGGCGTGGAAGCGGCGTACGCGGTGCAGAAACTGAACACGGACCGCTGGCTGGTGCGCGGCCGGCGCCTGGTGGGACGCAAGATCGGCCTGACCTCGCTGGCGGTGCAGAAGCAGCTGGGCGTCGACCAGCCGGATTTCGGCATGCTGTTCGCCGACATGGCGCTTTGCGACGGCGAGGAAGTGGCCCCGGGCCGCGTGCTGCAGCCCAAGGTGGAAGCGGAAATCGCGCTGGTGCTGGAGCGTTCGCTGCCGCATGAGCGCAATACGGTGGCCGACATCCTGCGCGCCACGGCCTATGCCTTGCCGTCGATCGAAATCGTCGGCAGCCGCATCGCCAACTGGGACATCAAGCTGGCCGACACCATCGCCGACAACGCCTCCAGCGGCTTGTTCGTGCTGGGTTCCCGGCCGGTGAAGCTGGACGCCTTCGACGTTGCCGGCTGCGGCATGGTGATGGAGCGGCGCGGCGAGCAGGTGTCGGTCGGTGCGGGCGCCGCCTGCCTGGGCAATCCGCTGCGTGCGGCGATCTGGCTGGCCGACACCATGGCCCGCCTCGGGAGCCCGCTGCAGGCGGGCGACATCGTGATGACCGGCGCGCTGGGTCCGATGTGCGTGGCGCAGGCCGGCGACGTGTTCGAAGCGAATATCGAAGGACTCGGCAGCGTGCGCGCCGCGTTCGGCAGCTAAAAAATGCAACTGGAGACACTCATGTCACTCATGGAAAACACACAACTGGACGACCGGCGCTGGCCGGTGGCCATCATCGGCTCCGGCAATATCGGCACCGACCTGATGATCAAGGTACTGCGCAATGCCAAGCACTTGAAAATGGGGGCCATGGCCGGCATCGACCCCGAATCGGACGGCCTGGCCCGCGCGGCGCGCCTGGGCGTGCCCATCACCCACGAGGGCGTGGCGGGCCTGGCCGCGCTGCCCGGCTTCGACAAGATCAAGCTGGCCTTCGACGCCACGTCGGCCGGCGCCCACGCGGAGCACAACCGCCTGCTGCAATGGCACGGCGTGCGCGTGATCGACCTCACGCCCGCCGCCATCGGCCCCTATGTGGTGCCGGTGGTGAACCTGGAACAGCACCTGCACAGTCCCAACCTGAACATGGTCACCTGCGGCGGCCAGGCCACCATCCCCATCGTGCGCGCCGTGTCGCAGGTGGCGAAGGTGCATTATGCCGAGATCGTGGCGTCCATTGCCAGCAAATCGGCCGGTCCGGGCACGCGCGCCAATATCGACGAGTTCACGGAAACCACTTCCCGCGCCATCGTCTCGGTGGGCGGCGCGGAGCAGGGCAAGGCCATCATCGTGCTCAATCCTGCCGAGCCGCCGCTGATGATGCGCGACACCGTGTTCTGCCTGGCCGACGCCGCCGCCAGCGAGGACGATGTGCGCGCCTCGGTAGAGGCCATGGTGCGGCGTGTGAACGCCTACGTACCCGGCTACCGCCTGAAGCAGCAGGTGCAGTTCGAGCGCATTCCGGCCACGCGCCCGCTGAATATCCCCGGCATCGGCATGATGCACGGCTTGAAGGTGTCGGTATTTATCGAAGTGGAAGGCGCGGCGCACTACCTGCCGGCCTACGCGGGCAACCTGGACATCATGACGTCGGCGGCGCTGGCCACGGCCGAGCAGATTGCCGCCAGCGCGCTGGCGCAGTAAAGGAGCAGACATGAGCAATAACAACCGCAAAGACGGCAAGATCTACGTCTCCGACGTGACCCTGCGCGACGGCATGCATGCCATCCGCCACCAGTATTCGCTGGAGCAGGCGGTCGCCATCGCCAGGGCGCTGGACGCGGCCAGGGTGGACAGCATAGAAATCGCCCACGGCGACGGCCTGCGCGGCTCCAGCTTCAACTACGGCTTCGGCGCCCACACCGACCTGGAATGGATAGAAGCGGTGGCCGATGTCCTGCAGCACGCCCGCATCGCCACGCTGCTGCTGCCCGGCATCGGTACCGTGCACGACCTGGACGCTGCCTACAGCGCCGGCGCGCGCATCGTGCGCATTGCCACCCACTGCACCGAGGCCGACATCTCGCGCCAGCACATCGAGCATGCGCGCAAGCTGGGCATGGATACCGTGGGCTTCCTGATGATGTCGCACATGACCACGCCGCAGGCGCTGGCGCGCCAGGCCAAGCTGATGGAGTCTTACGGTGCGCAGTGCGTGTACGTGGTCGATTCCGGCGGCGCGCTGTCGATGACCGACGTGGCAGAGCGCTTCTGGGCCTTCAAGGACACGCTGCGCCCCGAAACCCAGACCGGCATGCACGCCCACCACAACCTGTCGCTGGGCGTGGCCAACTCCATCGTGGCGCTGGAAAACGGCTGCGACCGGATCGACGCCTCGCTGGCCGGCATGGGCGCGGGCGCCGGCAACGCGCCGCTGGAAGTGTTCATCGCCGCCGTGGACCGCATGGGCTGGCAGCATGGCACCGACTTGTTCGCGCTGATGAACGCGGCCGACGACCTGGTGCGCCCGCTGCAGGACCGCCCGGTGCGGGTGGACCGCGAAACCCTGGCGCTGGGCTATGCCGGCGTGTATTCGAGTTTCCTGCGCCACGCCGAGGCGGCTGCCGCGCGCTACGGCGTACCGGCCATCGACATCCTGGTGGAGCTGGGCAAGCGCCGCATGGTGGGCGGGCAGGAGGACATGATCGTGGATGTCGCGCTGGACCTGCTGCGCCGTGGCGGCCAGGAGGTGGCGGCATGAGCGGCGCGGCAGAAATGCTGCGCGGCGCGGACTGGCAGGGCGTGCGCGCCGGCCTGGTCGCCGGGCTGGCTGCCACGCTGGACGATGCTGCCCGCCTGCGCCGGGAGACCGACCCGCTGGCGCCGGTGCACGGCTTCACGCTGGCACAGGCTTACGAGATCCAGCGTGCCTCCATCGCGCTGCGCCACGGGCGCGGCGAACAGCCGGTGGGCGTGAAGCTGGGCTTTACCAGCCGCGCGAAGATGGTGCAGATGGGGGTGGACAGCCTGATCTGGGGCCTGCTGACGGACGCCATGCTGTACGAGGAGGGCGCCACGGTGCCGCTGGAGCACTTCATCCACCCGCGCGTGGAGCCGGAGCTGTGCTTTCTCACCAGCCGCGCCATCGACCGGCCGCTGACCTTGCTGGAGGCCGCAGGCTATCTGGCCGGGGTGGCGCCGGCCATGGAAATCATCGATTCGCGCTTCCGCAATTTCAAGTTCAACCTGGAAGACGTGGTCGCGGACAACTGCTCGTCGGCCGGCGTGGTGGTGGGCGAGTTCTCGCCGGATGTGGGCAACCTGGCCAACCGGGGCGTCACGATGCGCTTTAACGGCCGTCCGGTGGCCATGGGCAGCACCGGCGCCATCCTGGGCAACCCGCTGCGCAGCGTGGTGCAGGCCAGCCGCCTGGCCAGCGCCGCTGGCTTGACGCTGCCCGCCGGTTCGCTGATCATGGCAGGCGCCGCCACGGCGGCCGAGGCGCTGGCGCCCGCGCTGCACGTAAGCGTGGAAATCGGCGGCCTTGGCCGCGCGGAATTCTCGACCGGAGGCGCAGCATGAGCCATGGCACGAATCACGGCACCGCCACCCAGGCACACCTGGTCGAGGGCAAGGCGCGCCCGCGCGGCAAGTTCCCGCACCTGAAGCGCGCAGGCGATTTCCTGTTCGTGTCCGGCACCAGTTCGCGCCGGCCCGACAATAGCCTGGCCGGCGTGGAAGTGGACGCCATGGGCACCACCCGGCTCGACATCCGCGTGCAGACCCGCGCGGTGATCGAGAACATGCGCGACATCCTGGCCAGCGCCGGGGCAGGGCTGGACGACATCGTCGAAATCAGCACCTTCCTGGTCAACATGAACGATTTCGGCGGCTATAACGATATCTACGGCGAGTACTTCGACTACGACGGCCCCACCCGCACCACGGTGGCGGTGCACCAGCTGCCGCACCCGCACCTGCTGATCGAAATCAAAGCCATCGCCTACAAGCCTGCATAATGGACGCAACCATGTACAAATACGGCAAACCATTCAATTTCCAGCAGTGGATCGCGGAGCACGCGCACCTGCTCAAGCCTCCCGTCGGCAACCAGCAAGTGTGGCAGGACGCGGACTTCATCGTCACCGTGGTCGGCGGCCCCAACCAGCGCACCGACTACCATGACGATCCGCTGGAGGAGTTCTTCTACCAGTTCAAGGGCAACGCCTACCTGAACATCATGGACGGCGGCCGAATCGAGCGCATCGAGCTGAAAGAAGGCGACATCTTCCTGCTGCCGCCGCATGTGCGCCATTCGCCGCAGCGCCCCGAGGCGGGCAGCCTGTGCCTGGTGATCGAACGCCAGCGGCCGCAGGGCATGCTGGACGCCTTCGAGTGGTACTGCCTGTCGTGCAACCACCTGGTGCACCGCGCGGAGACGCAGCTGCAGAGCATCGTCAAGGACCTGCCGCCGCTGTTCGAGCGCTTCTACGGCGACGCCAGCCTGCGCGTATGCCCGCAGTGCGGCGAAGTCCACCCCGGCAAGCTGGGGGCCAAATGACGCAAGCGAACCAGGTAATCGACATCCACAGCCACTTCTTCCCGCCCATCACGCAAGCCGAAGCGGCCGCGCTGGACAAGCACAAGGCGCCCTGGCTGCGCGTGGAGGACAACGGCCACGGCATGATCATGACCGGCGACCAGCCCTTCCGGCCGGTGTATTCGGCGCTGTGGGACCCGGCGCGCCGGGTCGAGGAAATGGACCGCTCCGGCGTGGACGTCCAGCTGATGTGCGCCACGCCCGTGATGTTCGGCTACAGCTACCCGATCGGCCTGGCGCTGCCGTGGGCCGAGCGCATGAACGACTACGCGCTGGAGCTGTGTGCGCACAATCCGCAGCGGCTCAAGGCGCTGGCGCAGGTGCCGCTGCAGGACATCGACGCGGCCTGCCGCGAAGCGAGCCGCGCCAAGGCCAACGGCCATGTGGGGGTCCAGATCGGCAACCACCTGGGCAACCTGGACCTGGACGACGAGGGCTTGCTGCGCTTCCTCGCCCATTGCGCGCACGATGGCATTCCGCTGCTGGTGCACCCGTGGGACATGATGGGCGGCGACGCGCGCATGAAGAAATGGATGCTGCCCTGGCTGGTGGCCATGCCGGCCGAGACCCAGCTGGGCATCCTGTCGCTGATCATGTCCGGCGCCTTCGAGCGCTTGCCCGAGTCGCTGAAGATCTGCTTCGCCCACGGCGGCGGCAGCTTCGCCTTCCTGCTGGGCCGCGTGGAAAACGCCTGGCACCAGCGCGACATCGTGCGCGAAAACTGCCCGCAGCCGCCGTCGTCCTACGTCAAGCGCTTCTACGTGGACTCGGCCGTGTTCGACCAGCGCGCCCTGGGCCTGCTGGTGGACGTGATGGGCGAGCAGCGCGTGATGCTCGGCTCGGACTACCCCTATCCCTTGGGCGAGCAGGAGGTCGGCAAGCTGATACGCGATTCCGATTTCAGCGCGCAGCGCAGGGCCAGGCTCCTGGGCGGCAACGCCAGCGAGTTCTTCGGCATCTGACCCTACACCCCACAAGAGCCGCGCGCACCCTGCGCCAAGCGGCCAACTGGAGACACACATGACACACCCTGACAGCGGCTTCGCCGCGATCGCCGCGCGCGAGGACGGTTTGCAGCGCGGCCTGACCAGCGGCCAGATGTCGATGATCGCCATCGGCGGCGCCATCGGCACCGGCCTGTTCCTCGGCAGCGGTTTCGCCATCGGCTTTGCCGGTCCCAGTGTGCTGGTCAGCTACGCCATCGGCGCGCTGATCGCCATCCTGCTGATCGGCTGCCTGGCCGAGATGACCGTGGCCCACCCCACCGCCGGCTCCTTCGGCGCCTACGCCGAGCACTATGTCAGCCCCTGGGCCGGCTTCGCGGTGCGCTATGCCTACTGGGCCTCCATCGTGCTGGCGGTGGGCACGGAGGTCACGGCGGTGGCGCTGTACATGCAGTACTGGTTCCCCGGCACGCCGGCGTGGATGTGGATCGCGCTGTTTTCGGCCGCGCTGGTGTTCGTCAACGCCATGAGCGTGGACGTGTTCGGCAACGTCGAGTACCTGTTCTCGACCATCAAGATCGCCGCCATCGTCGCCTTCATCGTCATCGGCTCCTGGCTGGTGTACGCGGCGCCGGCGGCGGGGCCGATCGGCTTCAAGAACTACCTGCAGCACCAGGGCTTCTTCCCCAACGGCGGCGCCGGCATGTGGACCGGGGTGATCGTCTCCATCTTCAGCTACCTCGGCATCGAGATGGTGGCGGTGGCGGCCGGCGAGGCGAAAGACCCGCAGCGCGCCATCACCGGGGCGTTCAAGGCGGCCATGCTGCGCCTGGTGGTGTTCTACATGCTCACGCTGGGCCTGATGCTGGCCATCGTGCCGTGGACGGCGGCGGGCAACGGCCACAGTCCCTTCGTGATGGCGATGGAAGCGCTGCACGTGCCCGGCGCGGCGGGACTGATCAACTTCGTGATCCTGGTGGCGGCGCTGTCGGCCATGAACAGCCAGCTGTACATCACCACCCGCACCATGTTCAGCCTGTCGCGCGCAGGCCAGGCGCCGGAGCGCTTCGGGCGCCTGAGCAAGCGCGGCGTGCCGGTAGCGGCGCTGTCGCTGTCGTGCGCCGGCATCGCCATCGCGGCGGCGCTCAGCGTGCTGTATCCGAAGGGCTCCTTCATGCTGATGATGGCCATCTCCATGTTTGGCGCCATGTTCACCTGGCTGATGATCTTCGTCACCCACTACTGCTTCCGGCGCCGCTGGGGCAGGGAAGGGCAGCCCAGGCTGGCCTTCCGCATGTGGGCCTTCCCCTGGCTCACCTTGCTGGGTGCGGCGCTGATGCTGGCCATTATGGCAACCACCGCCTTCACCCGCGAGTTTGAAATGACCTTGCTCACCGGCGTGCCCTTCATGCTGGCCCTGAGCGCCCTGTATTACCTGCGCTACCGCAAGCGCTGATCCCTGCTCCAGCCGCGCCTTGGCCGCAGCCTTGCGGCGGCCCTTGCACGCCCCGTTCTGGAATAAAGAACTGGAATAGCTGGAGCCGAATTATTCATTTTCGCTTATTGCAACACCTCTGCATACTAGATTCATCGATAGGAGCAACTGTAATGAAATTGACCAAGCAAGACTGCATCGACCTCGATGCCCGCGACCAGCTGGCCGCGTACCGCAGCAAGTTCACCCTGCCGGAGGGCGAGGTTTACCTGGACGGCAATTCCCTGGGCGCCATGCCCGCCAGCCTGCCGGCCCGCATGCAGGAAGCCGTGGCCAGGGAATGGGGCCAGGGCCTGATCCGCTCCTGGAACGACGCCGGCTGGATCGACCTGCCGCAGCGCGTGGCGGCCAAGGTAGCGCCGCTGATCGGCGCCGGCGCCGACGAAGTGATGGTGGGCGACTCCACCTCCGTGAACCTGTTCAAGGCGCTGGCCGCCGCGCTGCGCATCAACAGCGGCCGCACGGTGATCCTCACCGAAAAGGGCAACTTCCCCACCGACCTGTATATCGCCCAGGGCGTGGCGGAGCTGTTCGGCAGCGAGATCCGTTACGTGGATTCGGACGCCTCGGCCATCGCAGACGCGCTGGACGACAGTGTGGCCGTGCTGATGCTGACCCACGTGAACTACCGCAGCGGCGCCGTCTACGACATGGCCGCGCTGACCCGCAAGGCGCAGGCCGTGGGCGCGCTGGTGATCTGGGACCTGGCGCACAGCGCCGGCGCGCTGCACGTGGAGCTGGACGAGGTCAACGCCGACTTCGCGGTCGGCTGCGGCTACAAATATCTGAACGGCGGCCCCGGCGCACCGGCCTTCGTGTACGCCGCGCGGCGCCATCTGGAGCAGGTGCGCCAGCCGCTGTCCGGCTGGCACGGCCACCAGAAACCGTTCGACTTCGTGCAGCAGTACCAGCCCGCGCCCGGCATCAACCGCATGCAGTGCGGCACGCCGCCGCTGTTGTCCATGCTGGCGCTGGACGCGGCGCTGGATGTCTTCAGCGGCATCGACATGCAGCAGCTGCGCAACAAGAGCAAGGCGCTGGGCGACCTGTTCATCCGCCTGGTGGACGAGCGGCTGTCCGAGTACGGCTTTGGCATCGGTTCGCCGCGCGACTGCAACCAGCGCGGCAGCCAGGTGGCGCTCACCCATCCGCAAGGCTACGCCATCGTGCAGGCGCTGATCGCGCGCGGCATCACCGGCGACTTCCGCATGCCCGACATCCTGCGCTTCGGCTTCGCGCCGCTGTATGTGCGCTATATCGACGTCCATCACACGGTGGACACCCTGCAACAGATCATGGCCAGTGGAGAGTGGAACCAGGAGAAATTCTTGACCAAAAAAGCAGTGACGTGAGTTTTTTAGCTTGCCCTTGATACAAAATATAAAACGAGGAGACAAAGATGCAACTGAAAGCAACGGGAGTGGCAGTACTGGCGGCGCTGTCCGCCATGGCGGCCGGCGCGCAGCGGGCCGAGGCCAGCAACGTGACGATATCGGGCGTCATCGACATCAACGTGGAGCGGCTGTCCACGCCCAAGGAAAGCGTGACGCGCGTTTCCAGCGGCGGCTTGAGCAACTCGCGCCTGGAGTTCAGCGCGACGGAGGACCTGGGGGACGGCAACCAGGCCTTCTTCCTGCACCAGATGCAGCTGGCGGCCGACACCGGCGGCGGCCCGACCCCGCGCGAAACCTACGTGGGCATGCGCGGCAAATGGGGCCAGTTTGCGCTGGGCCGCCAGAACACGCCGTCCTACTGGATCGTCGGTTACGCCGACCCCAGCTGGTCGGGCGACTACAGCCGGGTGAGCAACAACCAGTATTTCTACGCCCCGTGGCGCGAAAGCAATGCCATCTCCTACAACACGCCGGTACTCGGCGGTTTCAAGGGCCGCTTCATGGTCACCACCGGGCAGGAAACGGCGGACCACAACGGCCGTGTCATCAGCACCGGCGTGGAGTACCGCAGCGGTCCGCTGTACCTGGGCTTCGTGTCCGACCACAAGGACATCAGGAACATCGCCAGCCCGAAGATGGAAAGCTCGCGCGACAACTACCTTTCCGCCACTTACCGCTTCGGCAGCGTGGAGCCGACCTTCATTTACCACACCTACAACGGCTACTACGCCTATCCGCCCTACGTGGGCTTCCAGACCCGGGGCTGGGACATGCAAGTGGGCGCGCGCTGGAAGAGCGGCGGCCCGCACGGCGCCTACATCAGCGTGGTGCGCCGCCACGACGACGTGGGCAGGGACCTGACCGACGCCAACAGCTTCCTGGCCGGCTACAACTACCGCTTCTCCAAGCGCACCGACGTGTATATCAACCATGGCCGCGTCATCACCAAGGGCAATCCGAAAGTGCCGTACCCGCTCACCTTCAACTACAACGGCAGCGCCAACCCCGAACGCGGTACGCAAGTGGGCCTGCGCCACTCGTTCTGATCTCCGACTAACCTGAATAGAAAGCCCACGCTATGAAGACGAAGTTTTTGCCCCGCCTGACCATCACCCTGTGCGCCGCCGCCGTTGCCGGCAGCGTACTGGCCCAGCAGCCGCGCAGCGGCGCCAACCTGAACGCGCCGGACGCACCCGGCCCGAACACCAAGGAGATCAAGCTGCTGCCCGGCGAACCGCCGCTGCCGGCGCCCGGCTCATGGGGCTACGATGAAAAGACCGGCAAGTTCAAGAGCCCGGACATGACGCCGGACGTATACGGCGCGCACCCGGTGGCGGGCAGCCTGAGCTACCTGGACCAGAACCAGTACGCCAAGAACGTGAAGCTGGAAGGCTTCATTCCCGAGGTGGCGGGCGCCGGCCACAGCTGGCAGGCCACACTGGACTGGGAAGGCCGGCGCTATCTGTACGACTACGAGACCTGGATGTACAACCTGTTCGACATCACCGATCCGAAGAACGTAAAGGTGGTGCAGAAGAAGACCTTCAAGACCAAGGAAGGCGAGCACCAGTTCGGCCCCTTCAACGTGAAGTTCAACAAGAAACTGAACAAGATGATCGCGGTGCAGTGCTACGAGATTTCGCGCTACGGCCTGATCTGGAACAAGTACACCAATCCCGAGCAGGTGGAGAACGCGCGCAAGAAACCGATGCTGCGCGGCTTCCGCATCTACGAGGTGACCAGCCCGCAGTGGACCGACTGGAAGCTGCTGTCCGAGACCGCGCTGGACGAAAGCCACTCGGCCAAGGATCCGGTGCAGGAAGGCTCCGGCTGCCAGGACGTGCCGGTGTATAACGGCGATCAATACCTGTTCGTGGCCGGCGCGCCGGACAACAGCTTCGCCAACACCGAGTACAAGACTTATCTGCACGCCGGTGCGCAGCTGGTGTACGACGTGTCCGACCCCGCCAAGCCGAAACGCCTGTCGATGTGGTGGGCGCCGGGTTCCCGCGTGGGCGAGGAAGAGGAATATAAGAAGAACCCGCGCGCCGGCAACAAGACTTCGTGGATGGGCGCGCGCATGCCGCTGTTCATTCCCAAGCCGGTGGAGCAGGGCGGCAAGTACGGTTACGCGGCAATGGGCGGCTTCGGTTTCTACGTGATCGATATTTCCGATCCGAAGAACATGAAGCAGGTGGCGCATATCGACATGCCGGTGAGCGTGACCGGCACCGAGGGCGACAACATCGACGTGACCAAGGTGGAATCGACCGGCATGGTCTACTACAGCGGCTACCCGATGTCCGAGGACTGCTACGAGCCGCTGAAGGCGATCTACTCGATCGACGTGCGCGACCCGCTGCGGCCGAAGATCGTCAACGTGCTGCCGACGCCGACTCCGCCGAAGGAAGCGCCGTTTACCGACTACTGCCAGCGGCGCGGCAGCTTCGGTCCGAAGCGTAGCGGCTACACGGCGATCCAGCCGGGCACGCCGAGCCCGCGCTACATGCCGTACTCGTACTACAACGCCGGCCTGCAGATCTTTGACGTGAAAGACCCGCTGAAACCGGTCATTGCGGGCTACTTCGTGCCGAAGATGGTCGATGCCGGGAAGAAGACCACCGATGGCCAGACGCTCTCCATCCGTGCGCTGCCCAACCCGGTTCACAGCATCTTCGTAGAGTGGGACCGCAACCTGGTGTGGGTGTTCTCGAACCACGGCATTTACACGGTGTCCACCGAACTGCTGGGCAAGCCGGTATTCGGCATGCCGCCTAAGAAGTAGCCCCCCCCCCCGCGCTGCCCCTGCCTCCGTTGCCGACAGCGGCAGGGGCAGCGCTCAACTTTCCCCAATTTCCCATGTTCGCTACCCTGCGCGGCCGGCTGATCGGCCTGTGCGTGTCCATCGTCGTGCTGGCCATGCTGGCCGTGGTGGCCGCCAACTATTTCACCACCCGCAGCCGCATGGCCGCGTCGCTGGACAATCAGATGCGCCAGCTGGCTGCAAGCCAGGCGGCCGGCATCGGCGAATGGGTCGGCTCGCGCCGCGCCATCGTGGCATCCCTGCGCGCCGCTGCCGCGAGCGCCGACCCCGTGCCGGTGCTGAAGGCCGCCGCGCTGGCCGGCGGCTTCGACAACGCTTACATAGGCTACGCGGACAAGCGCCTCGCCTCGTCGCGCGATGAAGCCGCGCCGCCCGGCTACGATCCCACCGCGCGGCCCTGGTACCAGCTGCCGGTGGCGGCGGGCGCGCCCATCGTCACCGCGCCCTACGTGGACGCGGGACGCGGCCAGCTGGTGGTCACTTTCGCCGAAGCGGCGCTGTTGCCTGGTGGCGGCGATGCGCGCGGCCAGGCCTTGCAAGCCGTGCTGGCGGCGGACGTGGCGCTCACGGCCGTGGTGCGCCAGGTGCGCGCGCTCCATCCCACACCCAACAGCTATGCCTTTCTGGCCGACAGCGACGGCCGCCTGATCGCCCATCCGGACGCCAGCCTGGCCATGCGCCCGCTGGCGGCACTGGGCGCCGGCCTGGAACCCGGCATGCCGGGGCGCGCCGGCGGCGTGTCCGCCCGCCTCGGCGGACGCGATACGCTGCTGCACGCCGCCGCCATTCGCGGTACCGGCTGGACCCTGGTGCTGGTGCTGGACCGCGCGGACGCTGCGCAGGATCTCGACGCGCTGCTGCGCAGCTCGGCCGCCGCCTCGCTGCTCGCTGCCGCCGCCGCGTCCATGCTGCTGCCGCTGCTCATCAGCCGCATGCTGCGCCGCCTGCAGCAAGTGCGCGATGCGCTGATCGGCATTGCCGACGGTGAAGGCGACGTGACGCGCCGCCTGGATGAAAGCGGCAGCGACGAGCTGGCGGCGATCGCGCGCGCCTTCAACCGTTTCGCCGGCAAGATCGGCAGCGTGCTGCTGCACATCCGCGCCGCCAGCGAGGAGGTGCGGCGGACCGCCGCCGAAATCGCCGGCGGCAACAACGACCTGTCCTCGCGCACCGAAGTGCAGGCGGCCTCGCTGCAGCAAACGGCCGGCGCCATGCAGACGCTGACCGGCGCGGTGCGGCAAAACACGGACAACGCGCGCCAGGCCGACCAGCTGGCGCGCCGCGCCTCAGAGGTGGCGGCGCGGGGCGGCGAGGCGGTAGCCCAGGTGGTCGATACCATGGGCTCGATCAACGAGTCCTCGCGCAGGATCGTGGACATCATCGCCGTCATCGACGGCATCGCCTTCCAGACCAACATCCTGGCGCTGAACGCGGCCGTGGAAGCGGCGCGGGCCGGCGAGGACGGGCGCGGCTTCGCGGTGGTGGCGGCCGAAGTGCGCAATTTGGCCCAGCGTTCCGCAGCCGCCGCGCAGGAGATCAAGGCCCTGATCGGCGACTCGGTCGGCAAGGTCGGCAGCGGCGCCAGGCTGGTGGACCAGGCTGGCGCCACGATGCAGGACATCGTCGCCAGCATCCAGCGCGTGGCCGGCATCATGAGCGAAATTACGCAGGCCAGCCTGGAGCAGAGCACCGGCCTGGAGCAGATCCATGCCGCCATTGCGCAGATCGATGGCCTGACGCAGCAGAACGTGGCGCTGGTGGAGCAAGCCGCCGCCGCCGCCGATGCGCTGAGTGAGCGCGCCCAGGGCCTGGCCCGCGCCGTCAGCGTGTTCAAGCTCGATGGCCAGCGCGCCACGCACGGTTGAGCTGGCTGCCGGCGCTTGGCATGCCAGTTTGTGATTTAATTAATTTTATTTTAATAAAATTAATTATAAGGGTATTAATATGAAAGCGAAAAAGCTGGTCGGGTTGATGCTGATATTGGGCTTTTCCTGTTTGTCAGTAGTAAATGTTCATGCTGCTACCGCAAAATCAGAATTAAACAAGTTCAAAATGGAGATCATCGATCTGAATTTGTCGGACGGCATCGTTCCTTCTATTACGTTCAGTCAAGCCCAAGGGGATGTCGCCCAGGCTGGCTATGCTGTGTCAGGCAGGGGAGCCGATGCGACGGAGTTCATCTCCGGATTCGGTTCCGTTGGACGGGAATATGGGGGCGGCAGCGTCAGCAGCACGGTATCGGCCGCCGGTCTGGCCACCCAGGCCTACGCGCCGGGCGCCGATTTATGGTTCCAGGCAAGCAGCAGCTGGCGTGGCGATTTCATACTGTCGCCGAACACCGCGGTCATTTTTACGGCGTGGGCAGAGGTAGGCTCGGCATTGGAGGGCGGCCATATTGCGCAAGGACAGGCCAGCATGGAGGGCCGGCTTACCGGGGGACCAGGCTTCGGCGATCGGCTGTCGACCAGTTTTGCGCTGCCCAGCGATTACGCCGAAGGCGTTTTGTTCGGGGAGCTGCATAGTGGCGCCAGCGAGGCAGCGGGCTCGGTGTCCCTCTGGTCGGCAGCGTACGCGTCGGTCGAGGCCATGCCGCCGGTGCCCGAGCCTGGCACCGGCGCGATGCTGGCGGCAGGGCTGGCGCTTTTGGCTGCCGTAGCGCTGCGGCAGCGCCGCGCGAGGCGGGTGAGCGGGGCGGCGCTGCTGGCCACCATGACCTTGGTAGGCGGAAACGCAACGGCGGCAGGAGGCGGGATGGTGGATTTGTCCGCATGGCGCTATGCGCTGATTGATCTGGCGCCACAGGATGGCATTTCACCCAGCATCGTGATTTCCGAACTGAGCAATGGTCTCAGTTATCGCAGCAACATCCTGTACCAATCCGGCTCCGAGCAGACGTGGGGCTCGCTGCCGTTGAGCTGGACGGGCCCGGGCGGCAGTGCCTCGGCGGTCAGTTCCGCCTCAGGCATGGCGCTGGCGGTGCACACGACAGGCCCGCGTGCCAGTGCAAGCGGGGAGCGCAACTATGAATTCAGTTTGTCGCCGAATACAGCGCTCCAGCTGTATCTGGACGGCCGCGCCAGCGCTGACTGGGACGACGCAACCACGGTGCAGGTCTCTGCCTCCATGCGGGCCCGGCTGGATTCCACGCATGCCGACGGGTTCACGGTCGATAGCATGACGCTGACCGTGCCTGGCAGCCGCGACTTTGTGTTGTTCGGCTCGCTCGCCTCGAAGGGCGAGCAGGCAAGCGGCATTATCTCGCTGGATGCATTGGCCTTCGCCTGGCCCACCCCTTTGCCGGCCGTGCCCGAGCCTGGAAGCTACGCGATGCTGCTGGCAGGGCTGGGCATAGTGGGGGCGAGCTGCCGGCGCAGGCGCTATCCTGGCTAGCCGCCGCGTGAGCGAGGCGCTGTCCGAGCCAGCTGAGCGGTCCCCAATTTAAGATCGTGATTTAATTGACCTCCATGTTTTGCGGGTCAATTTGTTGCGTTCATAAATGATTTATCAGGGGACATTATGATTAATCTGAAATGCACTAAGACGCTGGTGGTTGGCGCCTTACTGGCCGTTACCAGCCTTTCCATGACTCAAGCCAGGGCCGACCGCGCCAAGGCCGAGATCAGCGGCTTTACGATACAGTTGATCGACCTGGACCTGGCCGACGGCGTTAGCCCGAGCTTTGCTTTCCTGTCGCAATCCCAGCACGCCTATTACAGCCTGGTGCGGGACGGCATAATCGACGCCGATGAGATATACGGCCATGGCAGCGTGGGTCGTAACGACGCCGGAGCAGTCCTTTCCAGTTCCGTCGGCGGCGACGCCCTGTCCAGCACGGTCGATGCCACCGTGGGCGGCACCTCGTTCCTTGCGAGCAGCGACTGGTCCGCCCGGTTTCACCTTTCGCCTGCCACCGCCGTCATCTTCCGCGCATTGACGCGGGTCGATGCGGTGCTGGGGCTGGGGGGCGAGGCCTTGTCCCAGGCGGGCATGAGCGGCGATCTTGTAGACGTGGGCGTCCCCGGCAGCAGCGGCGGCTTCTATAGCTGGCTGGTGGGCAATGGCGCCGCGCCGCCGTCAGCCAGCGAGGGGCTGCTGTACGGCGAGCTGCGGTCCGGCAGCGGCAGCGCGGGGGCCGACGGCTATCTGTCGATGTACACCAGCGCCAGGGTTGTCACCTCGGCGGTCGCCTCGCCGGTGCCCGAGCCGGGCAGCGCCGCCATGCTGCTGGCCGGGCTGGCGGTAGTGGCAGGGCTGGCGCTGCGGCGCCGGCTGGACGGGCCACGGAAAGGGGGGCTGCGGCAACAGGGCAGGCGGGCCAAGCGCTTACGTCTGCAGGCTCCCGGGCTTGCGGCCGCACTGGCGCTGGCCGCCGGCGGTGCAGCGGCGCAAAGCAGCGCTTCCGTCAGCCTGACGCCCTGGCGCTACACGCTCACCGACCTGGCGCCGCTGGACGGCATCGCGCCCAGTATCACGCTGGCGCCGCCGGCCGGTTCGCCGGCATACCAGAGCATCGCGTGGCACGGCCGTCCGTTGGTGGAAGGCGCGGACTGGGAAGGCGAAACCGACGATACCGGCGCGCCCCTTTACTGGGAGCGCGGCGGCAATACGTCTGCCGCCTGGAGCCTGCCGGCTGGCATCGAAGCTGCCGTGTACAGCGAGGGAACGCCGGTGCTGGCGTACGGCAAGCGGGAGTTCTCATTCACTCTGTCGCCCTTTACGCAAGTGTCCTTCTTCCAGGACGGACACCAGGCCAGTTCCGGCCTGCTCGGCGCACCCGGAGCGCGCGCCCGCCTGGCCGTGACGCTGAACGGCTACCCGAGCGGCGCCGCCGGCTGGGACGAATCGGAGCTGGCCGGCGACCAAGGGGAAAGGGATTTCACGCTGTTCGCCGCAGCGGCATCGCAAGGCGCAAGCGTGACCGGCGCCGTGGTGGTCCAGGCCACCAGCTACGTGCTGGTGCCGATACCCGAGCCGGAGCAGTATGCGATGCTGCTGGCCGGACTGGCGCTGCTGTTCGGCGCCGGGCGGTATGGCCGGCGCAACGCTACCGGTCCGGCACCTCTATCATCTCGCGCATGATGTTGAGGAAGACCTGCAGCACGGGCGAGGGATCGTCCTTGCGGTAGGTGGCATACAGCGTGGTGCCCGGCGCCGGCTGCGCCAGCGTGCGGTACACCACGCCCGCGTGCCCGAACTGCCCGGTCGAGGCGGGCAGCAGGCCGATGCCCAGGCCCGCGCGTACCAGGCTAAGCAGGGTCTGCACCTCCACCACCTGCTGGTATACGTGCGGCGTAAAGCCCGCTTCGATGCAGCTCTGGTACAGGTAGGCCGCAAAGCGCGACTGGTCCAGCTTGAATGAAATGAAGCGCTCCTCGGCCAGGTCCTTCAGCGCCACCCGGGTGCGCTTTGCCAGCCGGTGCTGCTGCGGCAGCACCACCGCGATTGCCTCGCTCGACAGCGGCTCGCTGGTCAGCTCCGGGTCGTTCGGCCCCATGCGGTAGAAGCACAGGTCCAGCCTGCGCTCCTTCAGCGCCGCCTGCTGCGCCGCCGGCTGCAGCTCGTGCAGCGTCCATTTCACGTCCGGGTAGCGGTCCTGGAAGATGCGCAGCGCCTGCGGCAGCAGGCCCACCATCAATGAACTGATCATCCCGATTTCCAGCGTACCCCAGTGGCCGCGTCCCGCCTGCCGCGTCAGGTCCACCGCGCGCTCCATCTGCGCGAATACCAGCGCCGCCTGTCCCTTCAGCGCCACACCGGCCGCCGTCAGTTCCACCCGCCGCTGCGTGCGGGTAAACAGCGGCGTGCCCAGTTCCGTCTCGAGCAGCTTGATTTGCTGGCTGAGCGGCGGCTGCGACATGTGCAGCCGGGTGGCGGCGCGGCCGAAGTGCAGTTCCTCGGCCAGGACGGTGAAGTAGCGGAGCAGGCGCAGATCCATATTCCCTCGATATCAATCGGTACTCAAGAATATATTGTACAAATAATTCGGCGCTCACCATACTCATTTCAACAACAAGACTTTGGGAGACGGAGATGCAACTGGATGTCAACGATGAAGTGCGCAACGTGAAGGTGTCGGGAGACACGCCCCTGTTGTGGGTGCTGCGCGACCAGCTGGACCTGACCGGCACCAAGTTCGGCTGCGGCGCGGCGCTGTGCGGCGCCTGCACCGTGCACCTGGACGGCGAACCGGTGCGCTCGTGCAGCACGCCGGTGTCGGCCGCCGTGGGCCGCAAGGTCACCACCATAGAAGGTCTGTCGGAGAAAGGCGACCACCCGCTGCAGCAAGCCTGGCTGCAGGAAGACGTGCCCCAGTGCGGCTATTGCCAGTCCGGCCAGCTGATGTCTGCCGCCGCGCTGCTCAGGCGCAGCCCGAAGCCGAGCGACGACGAAATCACCAATGCCATGTCCGGCAACATCTGCCGCTGCGGCACCTACGAGCGCATCCGCCGCGCCATCCACGTTGCGTCCGCCATGCCGGTCGCCGCCGCGCCAGCCGCGCAGGAGAAGCCATGAACACCCGTCTGCAGGCTGATAACGCCGGCGCCAGCGCACCATCGCGCCGCAACTTCCTCAAATCGGCCGCCGCCCTCGGCGCCGGGCTGGCGGTGGGCTTCGTGGTGCCTGGCGCGGGCGCCGCGCAGGCTGGCGCCGCCGGGCCGCTGTCGCCGAACGCCTTCGTCCGGGTGTTCCCGGACGACACCATCAAGCTGGTGGTGCACAAGCACGATTCCGGCACCGGCACCCGCACCGCCCTCGGCCTGGTGCTGGCCGAAGAGCTGGAAGTGGACCTGGATCAGGTGGAAATCATCACGCCCGAGCACCCCTTCTTCAAGGACTATATGCACCCGCAGTGGCATGTGTTCTCGACCGGCGGCAGCACCAGCGTCATGCTGGAATATGAAACCCTGCGCAAGGCCGGCGCCAGCGCGCGCATGATGCTGGTGCAGGCTGCGGCGAACCGCTGGCAGGTGCCGCTGGCCGAATGCAGCGCGCAGGGCGGCAAGGTGCTGCATGCGCCCACCCGCCGCCAGCTCGGCTACGGCGCCCTGGCCGGCGAAGCTGCGCTGCTTGAGCCGCCCAAGGAACCGGTGCTGAAAGCGCCGCAGGATTTCCGCCTGATCGGAAAGCTCAGCCGCAAGCTCGATGCGCGCGCCAAGGTGACCGGCAAGCAGCGCTACGGCATCGACGTGAAGCTGCCGGGCATGCTGGTGGCGGTCATTCTGCACGCGCCGGTGATCGGCGGCCGCGTCAAGCGCATCGACGCCAGGAAGGCGCTGGCGATGCCGGGCGTGCGGCAGGTGCTGAAGGTGCCCGCGTCGCCGGCCGCTCTGCTGGGCGGCAACCAGGAGGGCGTGGCCGTGCTGGCGGACAGCTACTGGGCCGCCAAGCTTGGGCGCGACGCGCTGCAAGTGCAGTGGAACGACGGCGCTTTCGCGCGCTTCAACAGCAAAGACCTGCCCGCCATCCAGCGCGCCTACCACACCAGGCCGGACGCGCAGCTGGTACGCACCGTCGCGAAGGGCGACGCGGCGCAGGCGCTGAAGCAGGGCGCAAAGGTCTTGAGCGCCGAATACACCATGCCGTACAAGGTGGCGCAGCCGCTGGAGCCCGAGTGCGTGGTGGTGGAGATCAAGGATGGCACAGCCACCTACTGGGGCGGCTTGCAAGTACCCAGCAATGTTCAGGTGGCGGCCAAGGAGGTGGCCGGCATCGCCGAGGACAAGCTGGTGCTGAAGGAGCTCACCGGCGGCGGCAGCTTCGGTGCGCGCGAGTCGCGCCACTGGCTGCTGGAGGCCACCTGGCTGGCCAAGGCCACCGGCAAGCCGGTCAAGCTGATGTACAGCCGCGAGGACGCAACGCGCGGGCTGTTCTACCACGCCGCCAGCTACACCAAGGTGTCCGGCGCGCTGGACGCGCAAGGCCGGCTGACCGCCTTGCAGCTGCGCGCCGTGTCCCCCGCCTCGCCCGAGGAGTGGGAGCCGGGCTACTACGACCGCAAGGACAAGATGGACTACAGCACCACGGAATCCATCAACAAGTGGGACTTCGCCTACCAGCCGGACCACGTGGACGCGGGCTGGGTGCGGCACGAAACCGGCATGCCCACCGGCTGGTACCGCGCCGTGAGCTTCATCCCCAACGTGTTTGCCACCGAGAGCTTCATGGACGAACTGGCGCACGCAGCTGGCAAGGACAGGCTGGCCTTCCGCAAGGAGTACATGAAGGGGCGGCCGCGCCACGTGGCGGTGCTGGAGCAGGCGGCAGCCAGGGCCGGGTGGGGCAAGCCGCTGGCGGCCAACCGGGCGCTGGGGCTGTCCACCAACCAGGCCTATAACAGCTACATCGCCATCGTGGCCGAGGTGGTGAAGGTGGACGGCACGGTGAAGGTGCGCCGCATCACCTGCGTGGCGGACTGCGGCCTGGCGGTGCATCCGGGCAGCGTGCAGGAGCAGCTGTACGGGGGCATCATGTGGGGACTGGGCCACGCGCTGTACGACAAGCTCGACATCGTGAAGGGCCGCGTGGTGCAGGCCAACTTCCACGACTATCCGGTGATGCGCATGTCGGACATGCCGGAGGTGGATATCACCATCGTCCAGGGCGACGTGAACAAGCCCAGCGGGGTGGGAGAACTGTCCAATCCCGGCGTGGCGCCCGCCATCGCCAATGCGCTGTTCGCGCTCACCGGCAAGCGGCAGCGCAGCACGCCGCTCGACTTCTCGGCATAGCGGAGGCGGCCATGAAAAAGCGCCTGGTCATCGCCATCACCGGCGCCAGCGGTGCCATCTACGGGGTGCGCATGCTGGAGGCGCTGGCGCAACTGGACGAATGGGAGAGCCACCTGGTGCTGTCCGCGTCCGGTGCGCTCACCGCCATGCACGAGCTGGACATGGGCAAGGCCCGCATCGAGGCGCTGGCGGACGTGGTGCACAGCGTGAAGGACATCGGCGCCAGCATCGCCAGCGGCTCCTTCCTGTGCGAGGGCATGGTGATCGCGCCGTGCTCCATGCGCACCCTGGCTGCGGTGGCCCACGGCCTGGCGGACAACCTGGTGACGCGGGCGGCGGACGTGATGCTCAAGGAGCGCCGCAGGCTGGTGCTGCTGGCGCGCGAGACGCCGCTCAACCTGGCGCACCTGCGCAACATGACGGCGGTAACGGAACTGGGCGGCATCATCTGCCCCCCGGTGCCCGCGTTCTACAACCGCCCGGTATCGATAGAAGACATTGTGGCCCACACCGTGGGCCGCACGCTGGATCTGTTTGGCGTACCGCACGAAGGGATGGTGCAGCGCTGGCAGGGTATCACTGCATAACAACTCGGAGACAATATGAATCACAATAATATGATGCATAGCACCGGCGCGGCAGGCTTGATCCCGGTGACGATACTGACGGGCTTTCTCGGCTCGGGCAAGACCACGCTGCTGAACTACATCCTGACGGAGAAGCACGGCATGCGCATTGCCGTCATCGAGAACGAGTTCGGCGAGGTGGACGTGGATTCGGACCTGGTGCTGGCCTCGGACGAGGAAATCTTCCAGATGACGAACGGCTGCATCTGCTGCGTGGTGGACGTGCGCAAGGACCTGGTGCGCATCCTGCAGGCGCTGCTGGCCAGGCCGGAGCAGTTTGACCACATCATCGTGGAAACCAGCGGACTGGCCGATCCCACGCCGGTGGCGGCCACCTTCTTCATGGACAACGACGTGGCGCACCGGCTGCGGCTGGACGGCGTTGTCACGCTGGTGGACGCGCTGCACATCGAGCGGCACCTGGACGACCCCGAGCTGGAAGGCGTCGACAACCAGGCGGTGGACCAGATTGTGGCGGCCGACCGCATCATCATCAACAAGACCGACCTGGTGGACGCGGACGTTTTGCCTGCGCTGGAGCTGCGCATGCGCCGCATCAACCAAGGCGCGCAGGTGCTGCGCTCCAGCCACGCGCAGGTGGATCTGAACTTGATACTTGGCATCGGCGGTTTTGATTCGGGCGCCGCGCTGATTGATCCGCATTTCCTGGACGAGCACCATGGCCATGGCAAAGACGGCCACGAATGCAGCGAGCGTTGCGGGCATACCGCCACCGCTGCCGCCGCACCGGAAGGGGTGTGCGGCTTGCCCGGCAACGGCGGCGATGGACGCGGCCACGCGCACGACCCCGCGGTGGAATCGGTCTCGCTGACCTTCTCCGCCCCGTTCGACCGCCGCCAGCTGGACGCCTGGCTGGCGCAGCTGCTGGCCGCGCAGGGCGACGACCTGTTCCGCCTGAAAGGCATCCTGGCCATTGCCGGCGACAGCCGCCGCTACGTGCTGCAAGCCGTGCACCGCGTGCTCGATTTGCGCCCCGCCGACGCATGGCCCTACGGCGAGCCTCACCTGAGCAAATTCGTCTTCATCGGCCGCAATCTGGAGCGCGACACGCTGAAATCGGGTCTGGACTGGTGCTTGGCGCTGCCTCAGCTGCAGACTCCGCCGCAGCCGCAGCTGCAGGAGGCCTGAGATGAGCACCATCAATAATACGCCCCGGCTTGCGCTGCGCAGCATCAGCAAGGTCTATCCGTCGGTGGTCGCCAACGACGGCGTGGACTTGCGCGTCATGCCGGGCGAAATCCACGCGGTGCTGGGCGAAAACGGCGCCGGAAAATCCACGCTGATGAAGATCATCTACGGCGTCACCCAGCCGACGTCGGGCGAAATGCACTGGGAAGGCGAGGCGGTGCGCGTGGCCAGCCCTGCGCATGCGCGCAGCCTGGGCATCGGCATGGTGTTCCAGCACTTCTCCCTGTTCGAAACGCTGACGGTGGTGGAGAACGTGGCGCTGTCCTTGCCCGGCAAGCCGGACCTGGGCGACCTGGCGAGCCGCATCCGCGCGGTTTCGCAGCGCTACGGCCTGCCGGTCGATCCCTGCCGCCTGGCGCACGGCCTGTCGGTCGGCGAGCGGCAACGGGTGGAGATCATCCGCTGCCTGCTGCAGAATCCCAAGCTGCTCATCATGGACGAGCCGACCTCGGTGCTCACGCCGCAGGCGGTGCGCACGCTGTTCAACACCTTGCGCCAGCTGGCGGCCGAAGGCTGCAGCATCCTGTACATCAGCCACAAGCTCGATGAGATCAAGGAGCTGTGCCACCGCGCCACGGTGCTCAGGGCGGGCAAGGTCAGCGGCGGCTGCGTGCCGGCGCAGGAATCGCTGGCGTCGCTGGCGCGCCTGATGATAGGCAAGGAGCTGCCAAAATGCGCGCGCGGCGCCGCCGCAGAGGACGGCGAGGTGCGCCTGAGCGTACAGGCGCTGTCGCAGGAGTCGCTCGATCCCTTCGGCGTGGAGCTGAAGGATATCGGACTGGAGGTCAGGGCGGGCGAAATCGTCGGCATCGCGGGCGTGTCCGGCAACGGCCAGCAGGAGCTGCTGTACGCGCTGTCGGGCGAGGCGCCGCTGAAGGACGCGCAGGCGATCCGCATCTGCGGCGTCGCGGCCGGGCGCATGCCGCCGGGACGCCGCCGTGCGCTCGGCCTGTGCTTCGTGCCGGAAGAGCGGCTGGGGCGGGGCGCCGTGCCGCGCATGTCGCTGGCCCGCAACGGCCTGCTCACCGCGTATGGCAGCGGCCTGCTGAAGTACGGGCTGATACGTTTTGACGCCATGCGCCAGCTGGCGCAGAACTGCATCGAGAAATACAACGTGAAATGCGGCGGGCCGGACGCCCAGGCGCGCTCGCTGTCCGGCGGCAACCTGCAGAAGTTCATCGTGGGCCGCGAGATCATGCAGTGTCCCAAGCTGCTGATCGTGGCGCAGCCCACCTGGGGCGTCGATGTTGGCGCGGCAGCCTTCATTCGCCAGGCGCTGCTCGACCTGCGCAGCGCGGGGACGGCGGTGCTGGTGATTTCAGAGGAGCTGGACGAGCTGTTCGAGATTGCCGACCGCATCGCCGTCATCGCGGGCGGGCGCCTGTCGTCCGCCACGCCGGTGCAGCAGACCAGCGTGGAGGAGGTCGGCATGCGCATGAGCGGCGTGTGGGCCGAAGGCGCCGCCGCCGTTGCGGACCCCGGTGCCGCCGCCCATGCCGGTGCGGTCCCGGCCGGAGCGCTGCCCGGCGAGCCGATGGCCGGCGAGCTGTCGCCCTGGGCGCAGAAGACGCACGGGATGCACGGGCCGCACGGGGCACATTCGGCGCGGCCGGCCGGAAAGGAGCGCTTCCATGCTGCTTAAACTCGAAGCGCGGCCGGCCGCGTCGGCCCGCATGCGCTACTGCTCGCCGCTGGCTGCGGTGGCGCTGACACTGCTGGCCAGCCTGTTCCTGTTCGCCGCCCTGGGCAAAGACCCGTTCACCGGCTTCAAGGTGTTCTTCCTCAATCCGCTGCGCGACACCTATGCGCTGACCGAATTGCTGCTCAAGGCCACCCCGCTGATGCTGATCGGGATCGGCCTGGCCGTTGGCTACCGCGCCAATGTGTGGAACATCGGCGCCGAGGGCCAGTTCATCATGGGCGCCATCGCCGCCACCGGCGTCGCTTTGCAAGCCGGCGAAGGCGGCCCCCGGACCTGGATCCTGATGCTGGCGGCCGGCGCGCTGGGCGGCGCCCTGTGGGCTGCGGTACCGGCACTGCTGCGCACGCGCTGGCGCGCCAACGAGATCCTGGTCACGCTGATGATGGTCTACATCGCGCAGTTCGCAGCGTCGTGGCTGGTGCACGGCCCGTGGAAAAATCCGGAGGGCTTCAACTTCCCGCAGACCCGCATGTTCGCCGACGGTACGCTGCTGCCCATCCTGGTCGAGGGCACGCGCCTGAACGCCGCCTTCCTGGTGGCGCTCAGCGCGCTGGCGGTGGGTTACGTGTTCCTGGAGCGCAGTTTCTACGGCTACCAGATGCAGGTGGCCGGCGAGGCCGACGCGGCGGCGCGCTACGCCGGCTATTCGGCCAGCCGCGCCATCTGGATCGGCATGCTGGCCGGCGGCGGCATGGCGGGACTGGCAGGAGTGGCGGAAGTGGCGGGGCCCATGGGCCAGCTCACCGAGTCCATCTCCAGCGGCTACGGCTTCGCCGCCATCATCGTCGCCTTCGTGGGACGGCTGCACCCGGCGGGCATCTGCCTTGCCAGCCTGCTGATGGCGCTGCTGTTCCTGGGCGGTGAACAGGCGCAGCAGTTCATCAACCTGCCGTCTTCCATCTCCAAGGTGTTCCAGGGGATGCTGCTGTTCTTCCTTCTCGGAGCGGACCTGTTCATCGGCTACCGCCTCCGTATCGACCGCAATGCCAGCCTGGGGAAACTGCTATGGAAACCAATCTGATCGCCTCCATGCTGGCTGCCACCATCATCTCCGGAACGCCGCTGATCCTGGTCGCCATGGGCGAGCTGGTGACGGAGAAGGCCGGGGTGCTCAACCTGGGCGCCGAAGGCATGATGTCGATCGGCGCGGTGACTGCCTTCGCGGTTGCCTTCTCCGGCGGCGGCGCGGTGCTGGCCGTGGCGGCCGGCATGGCTGCCGCGTGCGCCATGTCGCTGGTGTTCGGCTTCCTCACGCTGACGATGATGGCCAACCAGGTGGCGTCCGGCCTTGCGCTGGCGCTGTTCGGCGTCGGCCTGGCGGCGTTCATCGGCAAGCCGTTCGAATCGACTCCGTTGCCGATGATCGCGCCATTGCCCATCCCCCTGCTGGCGGACATCCCGCTGATCGGGCCGGCGCTGTTCAACCAGCAGTTCATGGTCTATCTGTCCTGGGCGGTGGTGGCGGCGGTGCTGTACTTCCTGTACCGCAGCCGCTGGGGCCTGGTGCTGCGCGCGGTGGGCGAGTCGCCGTCGTCCGCGCACGCCGTGGGCTACCGTGTGATCGCGCTGCGCTATGCCGCAGTGGCCTTCGGCGGCGCCATGGCGGGCATGGGCGGCGCCTTCATGTCGGTGTTCTACACACCGCTGTGGGCCGAAGGCATGGTGGCGGGGCGCGGCTGGATCGCCCTGGCGCTGGTGGTGTTTGCCACGTGGCGGCCGCTGCGCGTGGTGCTCGGCGCCTACCTGTTCGGCGGCGTGATGATCTCGCAGCTGTTCGTGCAAGGCTCGGGCTTGCGGCTGGACGTGCCGCCGCAGCTCATGTCTTCGCTGCCTTATCTGGCAACCATCGCTGTACTGGTTCTGATTTCACGCAACGCCCACACCATCAGGCTGCATTCGCCCGCCTCGCTGGGGCAGCCATTCCGGCCGGACGCCTGAACACTACAATAAAGGAGACCCATCATGCCGTACAAATTCACCCGGGCCAAAGCCGCAGCGCCCATGCTGCTGGCAAGCCTGGCAATGTCCGCGCAGGCGGCAGAGCCCATGAAGACCTGCTTCCTGTATTCGAACCCCATCGGCGAGAGCGGCTGGACCTACCAGCACGAACTGGCGCGCCGCGCGCTGGCCGCCAGCATGGCCGACAAGATCACCACCAAGTACGTGGAAAATGTGGCGGAAGGCCCGGACGCCGAACGCGTGATCCGCAACTTCGTGCAGGAAGGCTGCAAGCTGATCTTCACCCCGTCGTTCGGCTTCATGGAGCCTACCATCAAGGTCGCCAGGCAGGCGCCCAAGGTGATCTTCATGAACGGAACCGGCTACAAGACGGCGCCCAACGTCGGCGCCTACAACGCCCGCTATTACGAGGGCCGCTACCTGGAAGGCGTGCTGGCCGGGCATGTGAGCAAGAAGGGACTGGCCGGCTATGTCAGCGCCTTCCCCATTCCGGAAGTGCTGCAAGGGCTGAACGCGTTCACGCTGGGCATGCGCAGCGTGAACCCCAATGCGCAGGTCAAGCTGATCTGGGTGAACGCCTGGTACGACCCGGGCAAGGAGCGCGAAGCGGCCAACACGCTGGCCACGCTGGGCGTGGACCTGCTGACCTACGACACGTCCTCGGTGGCGGTGGTGACGGCCGGCGAGGAGAAGGGCATTCCGACGGTGGGCTATTACTCGGACATGTCGCGCTTCGGCCCCAAGACCAACCTGACCTCCGTGGTGCAGACCTGGACCGGCTATTACACCAGGGTGATCGAGGACGTGCTGGCCGGACGCTGGAAACCGGCCCAGACGGTAGGCGGCCTGCGCGAAGGCATGATCAAGATGGCGCCGCTGAACGCTTCCGTGCCTGCCGAGGTGCGCGATAAGTTCGCCGCAGTGGAGAAGGATATAGCGGAAGGCCGGCTGCATCCCTTCGCAGGGCCGATCTTCGACCAGGCTGGCAAGCAGCGCGTGGCGGCGGGCCAGGTGCTGGGCGCCGCAGAGCTGGACAAGATGAATTTCCTCGTCAACGGCGTCGACGGTACACCACCGAAATAGGAGAGCACATGAGCAATCTCGTTCTCATCAAGGACGCCCACAGTATCCTGACCGGCGCTGGCGGCGAAGCGGCCCGCAGCGCCGCCAGCGATGTGCGCATCGCCGACGGCGTTATCACCCAGATGGGCAACGGCTTGCGGCCGCAGCCCGGAGAGCGGGTGCTGAACGCGCGCGACTGCGTGATCTATCCCGGCTGGGTGAATACGCACCACCATTTGTTCCAGTCATTGCTGAAGGGCGTCCCGGCGGGCATCAACCTGACGCTCAGTCCATGGCTGCAGGCGGTGCCTTTCATTTACCGGCGCGCCTTCAACGAGGAGCGGCTGCGGCTGGCGGCGCGCATTGGCATCGTGGAGCTGATGCTGTCCGGCTGCACCACCATCGCCGACCACCACTACATCTACTATCCGAACATGGGCTACGACGCTTCCGCCGCGCTGTTCGAGGAGGCGGACAAGCTGGGTGTGCGTTTCATGCTGCAGCGCGGCGGCGGGACCGTCACCCGCAAGCTGGAGGCCGACCGCAGCACCTACGTGGAGCCGGAAACATTGGACGGCATGCTGGCCGACGTGGAACGCGTCGCCAGCCGCTACCACCAGGGCGGGCCGAGGCCGCGCACCAGGGTGGCGCTGGCGCCGACCACCGCCACGGTGTCCGTGGCGCGCGGCGAGTTGCGCGAAGTGGCGCGCGCGGCGCGCCGCATGAAGCTGCCGCTGCACACGCACATGTCGGAAACGGTGAGCTTCCTCGAGCACTGCCGCGCGGAGTTCGGCTGCCTGCCGATCGAATTCCTGGCCGAGCACGAATGGCTGGGGCCGGACGTGTCGCTGGCCCACCTGACGCACCTGGCCGACGCCGAACTGCGCCTGCTGGCGCAATCGGGCACCGGCATGGCGCACTGCCCGCAGAGCAACGCGCGCCTGGCGGACGGCGTGGCGCGGGCGCCGGACTTGCACCGCCTGGGCGGGGCGGTCTCCATCGGCGTGGACGGCGCCGCGTCCAACGAAGCTGCCGACATGCTGAGCGAGGTGCACTTCTGCTGGCTGATGCACCGGGCCCATGCGGGGGCCGCCACCCGGCCCCGGCCGCAAGGCGGCGGCGAGGCGGGCGCGGACAGCGTCTCGGTGGAGCAGGTGGTGAACTGGGCCAGCGAGGGCGGGGCGCGCATGCTGGGCTTCGACGGCGTGGGCACGCTGCAGGTGGGGCAGGCCGCCGACCTGGCCGTGTACGACCTGGATTCGCCGCGCTACTTCGGCCTGCACGACATGGCGATAGGACCGGTGGTGGCTGCCGGCCGTCCGCGGCTGAAATGGCTGCTGGCAGGCGGCCGGGTGCTGGTGGAGGACGACGCGATTCCGGGCATGGACATGGCGGCGCTGCGCGCCGAAGCCAGCGCCGACGTGCTGCGCCTGATGCAGCAGGTGTGATGGAAGTGTGGCGTGCATCAAAATTCCGTTGACAGCATAGAGCGAATAACGGTATAAATAGTTTTAGTAAGTGGGTAGAAGCGTTCAACTGGATTCCGCAGCGGTGCAATGCCGGCGCGGGGGACAGTGGGAGATTGCCTGCTGGCGGAGTACCCGTCAGTGGCCATTTGTCCTTCGCAAACGCGCCCCTGACAGTCCTCCAGATAAGCGAGGCGCACAGAGCAAGTGCGCTATCCCAACCTGAAGTATTGTGAGGAGATAACCCCATGATCATCGACACCAGCTGCTACCCGACCAACCTGGTCGACCTGGCCTGGCGCCACGATGGCGACCCATTCACCGGCGAACGGCTGATCCAGATGATGGATGGCCCCTACATGGTGAACGGCAAACCACGCCGTATCGACAAGGCCTTCATCCAGCCGCCGCAAGGCAACACCATCTACACCTACACGGACGGCGAAAAGACCGGCACCGAATCGATCGACGCCTACATGGCCTACACGCTGGAGATGGTGCGCAAGTACCCGGACCGGCTGATCGGTTGCTTCGTCTACAACCCGCGCTGCGGCGTGCAGAACGGCGTGGAAGCCATCGAGCGCTACGTGACGGAGTACGGCTTCAAGATGGTGCAGTTCCAGGCCAATATGCACGCCTACCGGCCCGACCGCGCGCTGGACTGGCTGCGTCCCGCGCTGGCCAAGTGCGCCGAGCTGGGTGTGCTGGTCAAGCTGCACACCGGCGACGGCCCGTACAGCATCCCCACCGAATGGGTGCCGATGATGAAGGAGTTCCCGACCGTGAACTTCATCATGGCCCACTTCGGCGTGCAGACCGGCGGCGTGTATTGCTTCGAGCCGTTCCAGCTGGCCATGGACATGCCGAACGTGTACTGCGAATCGGGCTGGTGCCTGCAGTCGCGCATCGTTGAATTCTCCAAGGTCCTGCCCAAGCACAAGATCCTGTATGGCTCGGACACGCCGCCGAACGAGCCGGGCATGTGGCTGCGCCTGCTGGAAGTGCTGTGCTTCGAGCCGCCGCAGGGCCTGAACCTGGACGAGGACACGCTGGAGGACTACCTCGGCAACAACGTGGCCCGCATGTTGGGCCTGGAAACCAGCCCGCCGCCGCGCACCGTGGCCGAAGCCGAGGAACGCCTCGGAATGAAACGTATCAACGACCGCTAACCGGAGCCACACATGATTATCGATACCCATCTGCACCCGACCAACCTGGTAGACGAAGCGTGGCGCCATACCGGCGAGCCGTTCAACGGCGAGCGCATGCTCAAGATGATGGACGGCCCCTACATGATCAACGGCAAGCCGCGCCGCATCGACATGGGCTTCATCCAGCCGCCCCCTGGCAACACCGGCTACCGCGACGGCAACCGCCGCGGCCGCGAAGGCATCCGCGACTACATGGCCTATATCTCGGAGCTGTGCCACAAGTATCCGGACCGCTTCATCGGCAACTTCACCTTCAACCCGCGCTGGGGGCCGGAGGAGGGCGCGCTGGAACTGGAGTACCACGTCAAGGAATACGGCTTCAAGATGCTCAAGCTGCACGCCAACATGCACGGCTACCGCCCGGACCGTGCGCTGGACTGGCTGCGTCCGGCGATGAAGATGTGCGCCAAGTACAACATCGTGGTGCTGATCCACACCGGCGACGGCCCGTACACCATACCGACCATGTTCTACCCCATCATCCGCGAATTCCCGATGGTGAACTTCATCATCGGCCACTTCGGCATCCAGACCGGCGGCAACTACTCGTTCGAAGCTTTCTGGATGGCGATGGATACGCCGAACGTGGTGTGCGAGTCCGGCTGGTGCTTCCAGTCGCGCATCGTGGAATTTGCCAAGCAGCTGCCGCGCAACAAGATCGTGTTCGGTACCGACACGCCGCCGAATGAGCCCGGCATGTGGCTGCGCGAGCTGGAAGTGCTGTGCTCCCAGCCGCCGCACGGCATGGGGCTGGACGAGGACGGGCTGGAGGACTACATGGGCAACAACATCGCCCGTCTTTGCGGCATCAAGACCACGCCGCCGCCGCGCACCCTGGAGGAGGCGCAACTGCGCCTGACCGACACTTACGCCGGCGTCAAGTAGCAAGCGGTAGCGGCGGCGCGCTCCCGTATGGGCGCTCCGCCGCTCCGCTGCATTATCCGCGCATCAACTGAAAAGGGCAGACATGATCTCGCAAGACTTCCATCAATTCCTGCGCCAGTACCGCGAACTGCACCCCGAGGATGTGCTGGCGGTGCGCGAGGAGCTCGAGAGCGGGCAGGACGCAACCGCGCTGGTGTGGCAGCTGGCGGCGCAGAACCGCCATCCGCTGCTGGTGTGCGAGCGCGTGCGCGGCATCGACACGCCGCTGGTAACGAATATTTTTGCCTCGCGCGAGCGCGTGGGGCGCATGCTGGGCGTGGCGCCGGCCGGCATCCACACCGAGTACCAGGCGCGCAGCCGCAGGCTGGTGGCGCCGCGCCTGGTGGCGCACGGTCCGGTGCTGGACAGCGTGGTGCAGGAAGGTGTGGGAGCGGGCCGCGTCGACCTGCGCACGTTGCCCATCATCCAGCACTTCGCCACCGACCGTGGTCCTTACATTACCAACGCCATCCTGGTTGCCGAACATCCCGACACCGGCGTGGGCAACATGAGCTTCCACCGTTCCACGCTGCACTCGGCGAACGAGATCGCCACCAGCCTGCATTCGCGCGGCCACTTGTGGCGCCTGCTGCAGATCGCGCGCGAGCGCGGCCAGCCGCTGCCGGTGGCGATGGTGATCGGCGCCCATCCGCTGTTCATGCTGGCCGGCGCCGCGCGCCTGCCGTTCGGCGTGGACGAGCGCCACGTGGCAGGGGGCCTACTGGGCGCTCCGCTGGACGTGGTGCGCACGCCCAAGTACGGCCTTGCCGTTCCGGCCTACGCCGAATTCGTGCTGGAAGGCGTGATCGACCCGGAAGCGCAAGTGCCGGAAGGCCCGTTCGGCGAATTCAGCGGCTACTCGTCGGACCGTTCCACCAACAACCTGCTGCGCGTGCACTCCGTGCTGCGGCGGCGCGACGCGGTGCTGGTCGATGTCGTCGGCGGCAATTCGGCCGAGCACCTGAACCTGGGCCGTATTCCGCGCGAGTCCGAGATGGTGGAAAAGCTGCGCGAGCGCTTCCCGAGCGTGACCGCCGTGCACTATCCCAGTTCGGGCACGCACTTCCACGCCTACGTGGCGGTGAAGCAGATGCGTCCCGGCGAGGCGCGCCAGATCATGCTTGGCTTGCTGGGCTGGGACCCCTACCTGAAAACCGTGGTGGCGGTGGACGAGGACGTGGACGTCACGCGCGACGAGGAGGTGCTGTGGGCGATGGCCACGCACGTGCAGCCGCACCGCGACGTGCTGGTCGTGGACGGCCTGCCGGGCAGCGCGCTCGATCCGTCCGCGTCCGGCATCGGCACCACTTCGCGCATGGGCGTGGACGCCACGCGCGGGCCGGATTTCGACGGCATCCGCGCGCGCATCGCGCCGGAGGCGCTGGCGCGCGCCAGCGCCATCCTGGCGCGCGCAATGGTGTAGCCAAAGTTGCAAGCTATGGGGTAGGATGCTGCCAACAAAACATATTTGAGGTGCAGCATGATTTCACTAAAACTGCTGGCCGCCGCCGGCCTGGTGGCAGTCTCCACGCTGGCGCTGGCCGCCGCCCCGGCCGCAGCCCCCGCAAGCACGGCGGCGCCCAGCGCCATGCAGGTCAAGGCAGCGTACGACCTGATGGCTGCGATGCAGGCGGAAAAGCTGACCCGTACCGTGGCCGGCGGCAGCCGCTTCGCCAACGAGCAGCAGCGCTCGGCCTTCATGGCCAAGCTCGATAAAGTGCCCGCAACGGAAGTCTACAGCCGCCTGTCCGCGCCGGTGGCCAAGCTGGTTTCGGCCGAGACGGCGGTCGAGATGACGCGCTTCTACCAGTCCACCTATGGCCAGAAAGTACTGCAGAAGACCTACAACGGCGGCCCGAGCATGTACGACTTAGCGCCCAAGCCGACGCCCGCCGAAAAGGCGGAGCTGGCCAAGCCGGCCTACATCAAGGCCGACAAGGAATTCCAGGCCGCAAAATCCGCCATCCGCCACGAAGTATTCGTGCTGGTGAGCCAGCTGGCGAAAGCGAAGTAAGGCGGAATTGGGCTAGCATGTGCCCATGACCGACTCTAATCCGTGGAGGTTGCGATGAAGATATACCTGGTTGTTCTGAATACCCTGGCCGATTGGGAAATCGGTTATTTGACGGCGGAGCTGCACAGCAAGCGCATGATGGCCGACCCCGGCGTGGCATGCGAGATCGTGAAAGTGGGCCTGACCCCGGCGCCCATCGCCACCATGGGCGGCATCAGCATCACGCCCGACATCACCTTCGACGCGGTGCGCATGGAGGCGGATGATTTGCTGCTGATGCCGGGCGCGGACTCGTGGCAGGAACCGCCAACCGCACCATTGCTGGCCTTCGCCAAGGACATGGTGGTGCGCGGCCACCGCGTTGCCGCCATCTGCGGGGCCACCATCGGCCTGGCGCAGGCCGGCGCCCTGGACGACAGGCAGCACACCAGCAACGACAAGGGCTACCTCAAGACCGTCTGCCCCGGCTACACCGGCGAGCAGCGCTACGTCGACTCGCCAGCGGTACGCGACGGTAACCTGATCACCGCGTCCGGCCTGGCGCCGCTGGAGTTTTCGTATGAAGTGATGAAGATGCTGGGCCTGTTCCGGCCCGCCACGGTGGACGCCTGGTTCAAGCTGTATTCCACCCGCGAGCCGCAGTACTACGAAGCCTTGATGGCGTCGATGGGCTAAGAGGCTGCGCGCCAGGCCGGCTGGCGTTTTTCCAGGAAGGCGTCGATGCCCTCGCCGGCGTCCTCTTCCATCATGTTGCGCGCCATGACGTCGCTGGCGTAGTCATAGGCGTCGCCCAGCGGCATCTGCCGCTGGCGGTAGAACATGGCTTTGCCGTGGCGTATGGCTGCCGGGCTCTTGCCGACGATGTCGGCCACCTTGCGCGCCACGGCCGCGTCCAGCGCATCGTCGGGAACGGCGTCGTTGATCAGGCCGAAGTCCGCCGCCGTGGCGGCGTCGATGAAGCGCCCGGTTGCGAGCATGTCGAAGGCGCGCTTGGACGACACGTTGCGCGACAAGGCCACCGCCGGCGTGGCGCAGAACAGGCCGACGTTGATGCCCGAGACGGCAAAGCGCGCACTGCTGGCGGCAATCGCCAGGTCGCAGCTGGCGACCAGCTGGCAGCCCGCCGCCGTGGCAATGCCGTGCACCCGGGCGAGGACCGGCACCGGCAAGGCCTGGATCGCTTGCATCACCCGGCCGCAGCGGGCGAACAGCGCCTGGTAGTAATCCAGGCTGGGTTGCGCGCGCATTTCACGCAAGTCGTGCCCCGCGCAGAAAGCCTTGCCTTCGCCGGCCAGGACCACGCAGCGCACGGCCGCGTCCGTGGCCACCGCATCCAGCGCGTTCTGGAGGGCGTCCAGCATGGCTTCGGACAGCGCGTTGAACTGCGAGGGCCGGTTCATGCGCAGCGTGACAACGCCGTCGCGGTCTTCCCGCAGCAGCAAAGGGGTTTGTTCGGTCTGCATATTGGTCTCCATGTTGTTTTCCATGTCTGTTTCCATGTCTGTTTCCATGTGCTCCGCGCTGTCAAATTGTACAGACATTGCGGAGCACAGGGGAGAGCACGCAGCCTGGCCGGACTTACTGCTCCAGGTAGCGCTGGGCATCCAGCGCCGCCATGCAGCCGGTGCCGGCGCTGGTGATGGCCTGGCGGTAGATGTGGTCCTGCACGTCGCCGGCGGCGAACACGCCCGGCGCGGAGGTGGCGCTGGCCATGCCTTCGGTGCCGGTGCGGGTCTTGATGTAGCCGTTGTGCATGTCCAGCTGGCCTTCGAAGATGCCGGTGTTGGGCTTGTGGCCGATGGCCACGAACAGGCCGTGCACGCTGATCTTGGTCTTGGCGCCGCCGGCGGTGGCCGCCAGCGTCAGGCCGGTCACGCCGCCCTGGTCGCCGGTCACCTCTTCCAGCGTGTGGTTCAGTTTCAGCTCGATTTTGCCTTCGCCAACCTTGGCCATCAGGCGGTCGATCAGGATGGCTTCGGCGCGGAACTTGTCGCGCCGGTGCACCAGGGTGACCTTGGTGGCGATGTTGGACAGGTACAGCGCTTCCTCGACGGCGGTGTTGCCGCCGCCGATGACGGCCACTTCCTGGCCACGGTAGAAGAAGCCGTCGCAGGTGGCGCAGGCGGATACCCCGCGCCCCATGAATTCCTG
>NZ_BAAKJE010000055.1:0-28912 GCF_059704565.1 Massilia sp. NBRC 108631 | reverse complement strand
CCCCCCTGCCGCCCACCAATGGCCCACCGGCTCCACGCTTGCGATGCGGCCAGCCAGCGAATACGCCACCGCCCAGTCGGGCCGGGTAGCAAACCAGAGGTAGCCCTTGGCGCGCAGCAGTCCGGGAAAGTCGCGGCCCAGATATGCGTCGAAACGCTCCGGATGCAGGGGCCTGCGCGCGCGCAGCACGAAGCTCGAGATGCCGAATTCCTCGGTCTCCGGCGTATGCTCCCCCGCCAGCGCGCGCGCCCAGCCGGCCATGCCGCTGGCGCGGTCCAGGTCGAACTTGCCGGTGCCCAGGATGCGCTTTAGCGGCACCCGTCCGCGCTCGGCAAACGCCAGTTCGGCGGCCGGATTGAGCGCGATCAGCGCTGCCTGCACATCGGCCAGTTCTTCCTTCGTTACCAGGTCGGTCTTGTTGATGACGATGACGTCGGCGAACTCCACCTGTTCCGCAAGCAGCGAGGGCAGGGTGCGTTCGTCGTGTTCGCCTGCGGTTTCGCCGCGGTTGGACAGGAAATCGGTGCCGCGGTAGTCCGGCAGGAAGCTGCGCGCATCCACCACCGTCACCATGGTGTCGATGCGGGAGATGTCGTTCAGCGAATCGCCATCCGCGCTGCGGAAATCGAAGGTGGCGGCCACCGGCATGGGTTCGCCGATGCCGGTGGATTCGATCAGCAGGTAGTCGAAGCGGCCCTCGGCCGCCAGCTTGCGCACTTCCAGCAGCAAGTCCTCGCGCAGGGTGCAGCAGATGCAGCCATTGCTCATCTCGACCATGCGTTCGTCGGTGCGTGACAGCGACGCGCCAGCGCTGGCGGTGCCGGAGGCGATCAGCGCGGCGTCGATATTGACCTCGCTCATGTCGTTGACGATGACGGCGACCCGCAAGCCTTCACGGTTGGCCAGTATGTGGTTGAGCAGGGTGGTTTTGCCTGCGCCGAGAAATCCTGATAGGACTGTGACGGGCAAGCGGCTGTCGCTGATGGCTGGCATGGAAAGGCCTTATTAATGCAAGAGGGTTGCAATAATAGATCAGCACGGCCGTTAACGCAACAGGGTTGCATTAAAGGATGAAAAAGCGGGGAAAAAACCGCTTACTTCTTGCTGCAACGCGGGCAGATGCCCTTGATGAGGAAGTCGACCTCCTCGCCCACGAATCCTTCCGGCATCTTCACGCGGCGCGGCAGCGGCACGTCGTTGAAGCAGGTGACGGCGTCGCAGCTGTTGCACTGGAAATGGGCGTGTTCGTGGTTTTGCTGGACGGCGCCGGCCGAAAAGCGCCACACCTGGTCGGCGCCCGCGATGCGGTGCGCCAGCCGGTTTTCCGTCAGCCACTCCAGCACGCGGTACAGTGTGACCGCGTCCAGCGCATCGCCCGGCAGGTGGCTGTGGATTTCGTGGTGCGTCATCGCCTCTTTCTGCTTGAGCAGATAGGCCAGTACCCGGGTGCGCGGCTGGGTCAGGCGCGCACCGGTGTCGCGTATCAGCGATTCGGCTTGGGTGATGTAGGAGGTCTGGGGCATGATGGCAGGGGTAGGTTTACCTGCGCATTTTAGCACGCATGTTCAGCATGCGAACCCGGCGCCCCTGCCCGGCGCGGTCAGGCGGCTATCGCCAGGCAGGCTTGCGCGCAGCGCCGGCATGCGTCGGCACAGGCCTGGCAATGATCCATTTCATGGGTGCCGCATTCCTCGCCACATGCCTCGCAAACGTCGGCGCACAGCGTGCACGCCGCCGGCGCGAAGCGGCTGCCCCTGCCCATCAGCGCCGCGGCGAGCCGGCACGCCTGGGCGCAGTCCATATCCAGCGCTATGCACCTGGCCATGGCGTCCACCTCCGGCCCGGCAAGGCAGGAGGCCGCGCAGTTGTCGCAGGCATTGGCGCAAGCGTTGCACGCGTCGATGCAACTCCGGTAGCTCTGCTGTTCCATGGTGTTCTCCTCGCAGCTCGGTTCGATGCGGAATAGTGTAGCGAGGAGCCGCCGCCAGGTTAAACACGATTCCGCCAGGAAGGTGCGGCTACGCCAGGAATTCCAGCAGCACCCGGGTGAATGCCGCCGGGGCTTCGACGCTGGAAATGTGCGAGGCCGGCAGGGCGGCCAGGCGTGCGCCTGGGATGGCGCTGCGCATGGCCTCGGCGTCGGCAACGGTGGTCACCGGGTCGGCCGTGCCCGCAATGATGAGCGTGGGCGCGGTGATGGCGTGGATTTCGCCGCGCATGTCGGCGCCTGCCAGGGCGTCGCAGCAGGCCGCATAGCCTTCGTAGTTCTGGCCGCGCAGGCGGTTGGCCATGGCGTCGGCGACGGCTGGCTGGCGCTGCACGAATTGCGGCGTGAACCAGCGCTGGGCGGCGCTGTCGGCGATCGGCCCCAGGCCTTGGGCGCGCACGGCGGCGGCGCGCGCTTGCCATCCATCCGCGGTGCCCACGCGCGCGGCCGTGTTGGCGAGAACCAGCTTGCCTATCCTGCGGGCGGCGTGCAGGCCCAGCCACTGGCCGGTAACCCCGCCCATGGACAGGCCGCAGAAGTGCGCCTGCCCGATATCCAGGTGGTCCAGCAGCGCCACCACGTCCGCGCCCAACTGGGCGATGGAATATGGGCCCGGCAGGCTGGCGGACAGGCCATGGCCGCGCGTGTCGTAGCGCACCAGGTAGTAGTGGGCGGCCAGATCGTCAACCTGCGCCTGCCACATGCTCAGGTCCGTGCCGAGCGAGTTGGACAGCACCAGCGCCGGCAGGCGGCGGTCGCCGTCGGTGCGGTAGTGGATGCAGGTGTCGTTGATGATTGCGATGGGCATAGGTGTCCTTAAATAGTCGGTGCGGCCGGTTTGCGTTTCAGGACCAGGTAGGCGAACAGGCCGATCAGGATGCCCCAGAACGCCGAGCCCAGGCCGAGGAAACTCATGCCGGACGCGGTGGCGAGGAAAGTGATGACGGACGCTTCGCGGTGCTGCTCGTCCTCGATGGCGCCCATCAGGTTGGAGGTGATGGCGCCCAGCAGCGCCAGGCCAGCCAGCACGGCCACCAGTTCTTTCGGCAAGCTGGCGAACAGCGCCACGATGGTGGCGGCCATGGTGCCGCCCGCAACGTAGAACAGGCCGTTGGCCATGCCGGCGACGTAGCGGCGCGCTGGATCTTCGTGCGCGTCCCTGCCAGTGCACAGCGCCGCGGTGATGGAGGCGATGACGATGGTGATGCCGCCGAAGCCGGCCACCGCCAGCGACGCGATGCCGGTGGCGCCCATGATGGGCCGCGCGCTGGTCTGGTAGCCGGACAGCTTGAGGATAGCCATGCCGGGCAGGAACTGGCCGCTCAGGCTGACCAGCACCAGCGGCACGGCGAAGCTGAAGGTGGCACGCCAGCTCCATTCGGGCTGTATCCATTGCGGCGTGGCGGCGACCAGCTGCAGGCCGCCCAGGTCCGCCGAGCCGGTGCCCCAGGCGATCAGCGCGCCGCTCAGCATCACCACCACCACGGCGTAGCGCGGCACGAGTTTTTTACAGACGATGTAGCTCACCACCATGCCCACCGCCAGCACCGGCAGCGTGGCGATGGACTTGAAGGTGTTGACGCCGAACTGGAACAATATGCCCGCCATCATGCCGGCCGCCAGGCCCTTGGGAATATGGCGCAGCAGCTTGTCGAAGGAGCCGGACAGGCCGACCAGCAGCAGCGCCGCCGCGGCCGTGATATAGGCGCCCACCGCCTCGTTGATGGACATGGCGGGAAACAGCGTCACCAGCAGCGCCGTGCCCGGCGCCGACCAGGCGGTGATGATGGGCGTCTTCAGGCGCCAGCTAAGCCACAGCCCGGACAGGCCCGCACCGAGCGAGATGGCCCAGATCCATGACGACATCATCGCTTGCGATGCATGCGCCGCGCTGGCCGCCTGGAAGAAGATCACCAGCGGCCCGGAATACGAGATCACCACCGCCAGGAAGCCCGCCAGCACGGCTGAGAAAGACCAGTCCCGCAACAGCGCCATGGCTCGCTCAGCCCTGGTCGCCGCCGCCCACCGGCAGCACGGTGCCGGTGATGTAGCTGGCTTCGTCGGAAGCGAGGAACAGGATGGCGCGCACCTGCTCGTCGATGGTGCCGTAGCGGTGCATCAGGCTGCTGGCGATGGTCTGGTCGACGATGCCCTGGTACCAGACTTGTTCCTGCTCGCTGAGCGGCCTGGGATTGCGTGGCACCTTGCGCGGCGGCGCTTCCGTGCCGCCGGTGGCCACGGCGTTGACGCGGATGCCTTGCTGCGCGTGCTCGAGGGCCAGACTGGCCGTCATGGCGTTGATACCGCCCTTGGCTGCCGAGTAGGGAATGCGGTAGATGCCGCGCGTGGCGATCGAGGACACGTTGACGATCACGCCGCGCTGCTGTTCTATCATGGCCGGCAGCACCGCGTGGCAGCACCACAGGGTGGGGAACAGCGAGCGGCGGATTTCCGCTTCGATCTGCTCGGGCTCGTATTCCTGATAGGGCTTGGCCCAGATGGTGCCGCCCACGTTGTTGACCAGCACGTCGATGCGGCCGAAGGCGGCGACAGCGGCGCAGGCCAGCTCGCGCGCGCCGGCATGGGTCTCCAGGTCCACCTCGCAGGCGATGGCCAGCGCGGCCGGGAAGTCACGGCCCGACTGCACTTCGGCCAGCACCTCCAGCACCAGCGGCGAACGGTCCGCCAGTACCAGCGAAGCGCCTTCGCGCGCAGCCTCCAGCGCCACGCCGCGTCCTATGCCTTGTGCGGCGCCGGTGACGATGACGACTTTGTCTTTGAATCGCATGCTCATTTTTTATACTCCGCTGCTGGCCGAGAATTTCTCGAAATAGAAGTTGGCCGGGCTCACGCCCACGTCGCCCAGCCAGGTGCGCACCGCGTCCACCATGGGCACCGGGCCGCACAGGTAGACGTCGGCGTCGCCGCCGTTCAGCCAGGAGGGCTCGACGTGGTGGGTGGCGTAGCCCTTGCGCGGATGCGTGCTTTCCTGCTCGGCCACGCAGGTGACGTAGCTGAAATGCGGATGCGCGGCCGCGATGCGGTCCAGCTGTTCCAGCGCCACCAGGTCGCAGTCGCGGGTGACGGCGAACACCAGCCGCACCGGCTGCGGGAAGCCGTGCGCGGCCAGCACTTCCAGCATCGACAGGAAGGGCGCGATGCCGGTGCCGCCGGCCAGCATCAGCACCGGCCGCTGCACCGGGCGCAGGTAGAAACTGCCGAACGGGCCGGCAAAGGCGATCTGCTGGCCCGGCTGGGCCGTATCCGCGAGGTAGCTGCTCATGCGGCCGCCGGGCACGTTGCGCACCACGAAGGAGGCCAGCGGCGAACCCGGCACGGAGCTGAAGGAATAGGAGCGCGTCAGCGCGCTGCCGGGCACTTCCACGTTTACGTACTGGCCCGGAAGGAAGTCCAGCGCTTCCGGCTGCGCCAGTTCCACCGTGAAGCGCAGCGTCGATTCGGACAGCTTTTCCACCGAGGCGATGCTGCCAGGGTGGCTGGCCGCCGCCGTCTTGCAGGAGGCGGAGGTGGCAGGGATCTTCACCACGCAGTCGGAGGTGGGGCGCATCTGGCAGTTCAACACATAGCGCTGCTCCGCGTCTTCCTGCGTCAGCGCGTCGTCGATGTAGCCGGAAGCGGGCATGTCGTAGCTGCCCGATTCGCACAGGCCACGGCAGGTGCCGCAGGCGCCGTCGCGGCAGTCCAGCGGAATGTTGACCTTCTGGCGGTAGGCCGCGTCGGCCAGCTTTTCATTGGGGTTGCAGCTGATGAAGCGGGTCACTCCGTCTTCGAACTGCAGTGCGATGGTATGGCTCATGTCCGTACTCCAGACTTTAAATATGGTAAATATCGATGACCTGATTGATGTAATCGTTTTTCAGCACGACGTACTTGTTCAGGATCTTCGGCGCCGCGCCGGAAAAGTCGATCACGTAGCGCGACATGCCGAAGTAGCTGTAGTCCGTCTTGTAGCGGTGGCTCAGCGTGTGCCAGTTGAAGCGCACGGTGCACAGCGCGCCTTCCTGTTTTTCCAGCTCCACGTTGGCGATGTTGTGGCTGGTGCGCGTGTCCGGCATGGTGGCGCTGGAGCGCTCGGTCTTGATGCGGAACACGCGGTCTTCCAGCCCCTGGCGGGTGGGGTAGTAGATCAGCGAGATTTCGCGCTCCGGGTCCGACACCAGGGTGTCGTCGTCGTCCCAGGCCGGCATCCAGAACTGGGCGTCCTGGTGGTAGCACTCCAGCCATTCGTCCCACTGCTCGTCGTCCAGCAGGCGGCTTTCGCGGTACAGGAAAGCTGCGATGCCGTTGATGTCGATGCTGCTCATTTCTGCTCTCCCTCGGCGCGCAGCGCCTGCTTCATCACGTCCAGCCAGTAGCGGTGCTGCACCGTGTACAGGCCTTCATCCTCGGTCTTCACGCCGCTCATCACCGGTTGCAGGCCGATTTCCCTGGCCGCGTCGTCCGCGCCCTCGATCCAGTGGGTGGCGCCGCGGCACATGTCGTTCCATTCCATGGCCTTGCCGGCGTAGCCCTGCTGGCAGGCGCGGAATTCCTCCAGGTCGTCCGGCGTGGCCATGCCGCTGACGTTGAAAAAGTCCTCGTACTGGCGGATGCGGCGCGCGCGCGCTGCGGCCGGTTCGCCCTTCGGCGCGATGCAGTAGATCGTCACCTCGGTCTTGTTGACTGAGATGGGGCGCAGCAGGCGGATCTGCGACCCGAACTGGTCCATCAGGTAGACGTTGGGGTACAGGCACAGGTTGCGCGAGCGCTCCACCATCCAGTTGGCGGTGGCGGTGCCGAACTTGTCCGCGTACTCGCCGTGGCGCGGGTAGTTGGGACGGTCCTGCGGGTTGGCCCACTTGGTCCACAGCAGGATATGGCCTTGCTTGAAGGCGTAGAAGCCGCCGCCCTGCTTGCCCCACTTGCCGGCGTCCATGGCCTTGATCTTGTCTTCGCGGCCATTGGCGGCGTCGGCTTCGGCTTCCTTGCGGCGGTTGGTGGTGGCCGCGTAGTTCCAGTGCACCGCCGAGACGTGGTAGCCGTCAGCGCCGTTCTCGGCCTGCAGCTTCCAGTTGCCTTCGAAGGTGTAGGTGGACGAGCCGCGCAGTACTTCCAGGCCGTCGGCCGACTGGTTGACGATCATGTCGATGATCTTGGCCGCTTCGCCTAGGAACTCGGACAGCGGCGCCACGTCTTCTTTCAGGCTGCCGAACAGGAAGCCCTTGTAGTTCTCGAAACGCGCCAGCTTCTTCAGGTCGTGCGAGCCTTCCTTGTTGAAGCACTCGGGGTAGCCCGCTTCCTCAGGGTCTTTTACCTTCAGCAGCTTGCCGCTGTTGTTGAAAGTCCAGCCGTGGAACGGACAGGTGTAGGTGGCCTTGTTGCCGCGCTTATGGCGGCACAGCTGCGCGCCGCGATGGCTGCAGGCGTTGATGAAGGCGTTCAGTTCACCCTGGCGGTTGCGCGCGATGAACACCGGCTGGCGCCCGATGTGCGTGGTGTAGTAGTCGTTCACGTTGGCCACCTGGCTTTCATGCGCCAGGTAGATCCAGTTGCCTTCGAAGATGTACTTCATCTCCAGTTCGAACAGGGCCTCGTCGGTGAAGGCGGCGCGGTGCAGGCGGAAGTCGCCTTTCTCGTGGTCTTCCACCAGGTACTGCTCCAGCGGGCGGGCGCCGGAGGGTGTAGCGTTCACGGGGATGATAGGAATCGTGGTGCTCATGCTGTTCTCCCGGTTCAGGCGGCGGCGCGCACGCGTGCCACTTCGGCTTCCGGCGCGGCAGGACGTTCGCCGTACAGGCGGAAGTCGAAGTCGATGCTGGAGTAAGGCTGGCGCAGGTCTTTCTGGGCGATGGCGGCCGGATCGGTCACCTTGCTCACGGCCGGCACCAGGCCCTCGCGGCTGGCGAAGGCGAAGTCGTCCCACAGGTATTCGTCGCCGTCGATGTTGATCTGGGTGGTCAGCTTGCGGTGGCCATCGGCGCTGACGAAGAAGTGGATGTGCGCGGGCCGCTGGCCGTGGCGGCCCAGCTGGTCCAGCAGGCATTGGGTGCTGCCGCCCGGCGGGCAGCCGTAGCCCTTCGGCAGGATGCTGCGGAACTGGTAGCGGCCCTGCTCGTCGGCGATGATGGTGCGGCGCAGGTTGAAGTGCGACTGCGACGCGTCGAAGAAGGAGTAGTTGCCCATCAGGTTGGCGTGCCACACTTCGACCTTGGCGCCCGGCAGCGGCTGGCCCGCCTCGTCGTACACGGTGCCCTGCATGAACAGCACTTCGGCCTCGGCGCTTTCGCTGCCGTCGTCCAGGCGCGCGAAACCGGTGCTTGCCGGCGCGCCGGCCACGTACAGCGGGCCTTCGATAGTGCGCGGCGTGCCGCCTTGCAGGCCCGCCCTGGCTTCGGCTTCGTCGGCGCGGATGTCGAGGAAGCGTTCCAGGCCCAGGCCCGGCGCCAGCAGGCCCAGTTCATTGTTCTTGCCGGCGTTGGTCAGGTATTCCAGGCCCTTCCAGAATTCGCTGGGCTGGATGTCCAGGTCTTCGATCGCCTTGCACAAGTCGCCCACCAGGCGCAGCACCACTGCCTGCACGCGCGGATTGGCCGGGCGGGTGGCGGTGTCGATGATCCAGTTCTGTACCAGCTTGTCGATGTCGTTGTGTGTCATGTCAGTCTCCGTCTAGTGGGTTTGCTTACAGGTCGTTGGTGCGGATCGACGATGGATGGCGGCACAAGGGCATCACCTCGATCTTCATGAAGGGGAACAGCGGCAGCGTGGAGAGCAGGGCGTGCAGCTCGTCGATGCTGGCGGTGTCGAAAATACTGATGTTCGAATACTGGCCGGCGATGCGCCACAGGTGGCGCCACTGGCCGCTGGATTGCAATTCTTGAGAATACGCCTTCTCGCGCGCCTTGATCGCTGCGGCTTCGGCTTCGGGCAGGGTGGATGGCATGCTCACATCCATGCGTACGTGGAACAGCATTGGAACTCTCCTTGATGGCGGTCAGTGGCGGCGCAGGCGGCCGAGTTTGTCGGTATCGACGGCAACGCCCAGGCCGTGGCCGGTGGGCACTTGCAGCATGAAGTCCTTGTAGACCAGCGGCTCCTGCAGCACTTCTTCGGTGAGCAGCAGGGGCCCGAACAGCTCGGTGCCGAAGGACAGCTCGGCGAAGGTGGAGAACAGATGCGCCGACGCGGCCGTACCCACGCCGCCTTCCAGCATGGTGCCGCCATACAGCGCCACGCCGGCCAGTTGCGCCACCGTGGCCACCTGGCCCGCTTGTACCAGGCCGCCGGATTGCGTGATCTTTACCGCGAACACGTCGGCGGCCGATTGGGTGGCGTAGTCGTAGGCGCTGAGCGGTCCTTGCAGGGCTTCGTCGGCCATGATGGGCACCGAGAAGCGTTGCGCCAGGCGCGCCATGGCAGCCTTGTGGTGGGCCGGCACCGGCTGCTCGATCAGGTCCACGCCTCCGGCTTCCAGCGCCGCGATGGCTTCGATGGCCTGCAGTTCGTTCCACGCCTGGTTCACGTCCACGCGGATGCTGACCGCGTCGCCCAGCGCGCGCTTGATGGCCAGCACGTGCCGCACGTCGTCGGCCACCGGGCGGGCGCCGATCTTCAGCTTGAAGATGCGGTGGCGGCGCAGTTCCAGCATGCTTTCCGCTTCGGCGATGTCCTTGGCGGTATCGCCGCTGGCCAGGGTCCATGCCACCGGAAGCGCGTCGCGCACGCGGCCGCCCAGCAGTTCGCTAAGGGCAATGCCGAGCCGGCGCGCCTGCGCATCCAGCAGCGCGGTCTCGATGGCGCACTTGGCGAAGCGGTTGCCCTGGACCGCCTTGCGCAGCTTGGCCATGGCCTTGGCCACCTGGCTCGCTTCCATGCCGGCCAGCAGCGGGGCGATATGGGTGTCGATATTGGTCTTGATGCTCTCGGGGCTCTCTTCGCCGTAATTCAGGCCGCCGATGGTGGTGGCTTCGCCCCAGCCCTCCACGCCGTCGCCGCAGCGCACCCGCACCAGCACCAAGGTCTGCGTGCTCATGGTGGTCACGGACAGCTTGTGCGGACGGATGGTGGGGACGTCTGCGAGGATGGTTTCTATGCTTTTGATCATATCTTATCCGTATAGTCGGTATAATTCGAAGGGATAACACCACGATAAACCCTTGAAAAAGTATCGTCCAACACTGTTTTGGTATGATTTCAATACCTAAGAGGTATGAAGATGGAAATCCGGCATTTGCGCTACTTCCTGGCGGTGGCAGAGGAAAAGAACTTCACCCGCGCCGCAGTGCGCCTGTTCATTGCGCAGCCGCCGCTGAGCCGGCAAATCCAGCAGCTGGAGGAGGAGTTGGGCGTGCCCCTGTTCGAAAAAGGCTCGCGTCCCTTGCGCCTGACCGAAGCGGGCGAGTTTTTCCAGGCGCATGCGCAGGTCCTGCTCGACAAGCTGGCGGACCTGAAGACGATGACGCAACGCGTGGGCAAAATCGAGCGCACGCTGTCGATCGGTTTCGTGGCATCGACGCTGTATGGCCTGCTGCCGGAGATCGTGCGCCGCTTCCGCGAGCAATACCAGGAGGTGGACATCACTTTCCATGAGCTGACGACGATGGAGCAGATGCGCGCGCTGAAGGAAGGCCGCATCGATGTCGGTTTCGGCCGCGTAAAGTCGGAAGATGCGTCGGTGCGCCGCATCCTGCTGCGCGAGGAGCGGCTGATCGTGGCCATGCCGATCGGGCACAAGCTAGGCATGCTGGGGCGGGGGCTCAAGCTGCGCGAACTGGTGGGCGAGACGCTGATCGTCTACCCGCGCAGTCCGCGCCCCAGCTTCGCCGACCAGGTCCTGGCCATCTTCAGCGACCGGGCGCTGCACCCCGAGCACGTGATGGAAGTGCGCGAACTGCAGATTGCCATCGGCATGGTGGCGGCCGGGCAGGGCATCTCCATTGTGCCGGACAGCCTGCAGGGCATGAAGCGCACCGACGTGCAATACGTCCAGATCGACGACAAGCACGCGGTCTCGCCCATCCTGTTCAGTATCCGGCTGATGGACCGCTCGGAAGAACTGCGCAACATGCTGCAGATTATTTACGAGGTCTACGAGTCGCGCGGCATCCCGCACGTCAAGGAAGAGCTTTAGGCCGCGCGCCGGCCGGGATGCGGACTACGCGGTGGCTTCGGCCGGCGCCGCCGGGCCATGGGCAGCCGACGAGGATGGCAGCGGTTTCTGGCGGATCAGCGATACGGCGACCACCGCGATGGCGGCGGGGATAGCCATGGCCATGAAGTTCTGCTCCAGCGGCAGCTGCATGCCGACCAGCGTGCCGATCACGATGGGCGCCAGGATGGCGCCGCTGCGGCCCACGCCGGAAGCCCAGCCGATGCCGGTGGCGCGGATCGCCATCGGATAGAACTGCCCCGCATAGGCATAGGTGACGATCTGGGTGCCGATGGTCGATGCGCCTGCCAGGCCCACCAGCAGGAACAGCACTTCGGTGGGCACCTTGTAGCCCAGCAGCGTAATCGACACGCCGGCCAGGGTGTACATGCCGATCAGGACATGCTTGATGTTGAAGCGGTCCGCCAGCCAGCCGCCGCCGACGGCGCCTATCACCGCGCCGAAGTTCAGCACCAGCACGAAGGTCAGCGCCGAGCCGAGGCTGTAGCCGGCGCTGGCCATCAGCTTGGTGAGCCAGGAACTGAGCGCGTACACCATGAACAGGCACATGAAGAAGGTAATCCAGAACATCACGGTGCTCAAGCCGCGGCCGTCCTGGAACAGCTTGCGGATCGGCGCGCCCGCTGCGCTGTCGGCGGCGGGAATGGTGAAACGGTCGCCGGCGCCGGCACGGTAGGTCGGTTCCATGCGCGCCAGGATGGATTTCAGCTCGTCGAAGCGCTGCGCCTTGATCAGGAAAGGCATCGATTCCGGCAGCGATTTCAGGATCAAGGGAATCAGCAGCACCGGCACGCCGGCAGCCAGGAATACCGACGACCAGCCATAGGTTTCGATCAGGCCCTTGCCCAGCAGGGCGGCCAGCATGCCGCCCACGGCGTAGCCGCTGAACATCAGCGTGACCATGGTGGAGCGGATTTTCCTGGGGGAGAACTCCGTCATCTGTGCCACCACGTTGGGCATCACGCCGCCTATGCCGAGGCCGGCCAGGAAGCGCATCGCGCTGAAGGTGTAGGGATCGGTGGCGAAGCCCGCCGCCGCGGTGAACACGCTGAACAAGCCGATGCAGATGGCGATGGCCAGGCGGCGGCCGATCTTGTCGGCCACGGTGCCGAGGAAGATGGCGCCGAACATCATGCCGAACAGCGCGGAGCTGACCATGAAGCCGGCATTCTGGGCGGTCACGCCCATTTCCTTCATGATCGATGGCAGGGCGATGCCGGCGACCGCCAGGTCATACCCGTCGCAGATGATGATGATGGCGCACCAGAACAGGACGCCGGCGTGGAAGCGGTTAAAGCGCGCCCCGTCCGACACTTTGTGAACGTCGATTTGCTGCATGGTTTGGTCTCCTTATGGCCCGGTTAGTTGTTTTGAAATGGGACAACCGGAGAATAGATATACCTTGGAGCGCCGTCCAAGACCGATTTGGTAGCCTTTTGATACCTGCCGGGTATCGCCATGATGTTGCATCGCGTATTTCGCCCACGCGTCCGGCCGCACGCGCCCGATAGGACTTTTTTTCTTGACCTTGGCGCCAAAACGCCGATATTATTTGGTGTGCGGTAATCAATCATTTGTTCGTTAATCGAACAAAACAGGAGCGAATATGATAGACAAGACATACGAATCCCTGCAGCGCGCGGTGGCCGACGTGCATGACGGCGCCACCGTCATGATTGGCGGCTTCGGCAACGCGGGCATGCCGTCGGCGCTGATCGACGCGCTGATCGAGCAGGGCGCGCGCGATCTCACCATCGTCAACAACAATGCCGGCAACGGCGAAACCGGGCTGGCCGCGCTGCTCAAGGCGGGCCGGGTGCGCAAGATCATCTGCTCCTTCCCGCGCCAGGCGGACTCGCAGCATTTCGATGCGCTTTACCGCGCCGGCAAGATCGAGCTGGAACTGACGCCGCAGGGCAACCTGGCCGAGCGCATCCGCGCCGCCGGCGCCGGCATCGGCGGCTTCTTCACGCCCACCGGGTACGGCACCCTGCTGGCCGAGGGCAAGGAGACGCGCCTGATCAATGGCCGCCACTATGTGCTTGAATCGCCCATCCACGCCGACTTCGCGCTGATCAAGGCGCTGCGCGGCGACCGCTGGGGCAACCTGGTGTACCGCAAAACGGCGCGCAACTTCGGCCCCATCATGGCCATGGCCGCCAAGACCACCGTCGCCCAGGTGCAGGAAGTTGTCGCGCTGGGCGAACTCGATCCCGAAGTCATCGTCACGCCCGGCATCTTCGTGCAGCGCGTCGTGAAGGAGAATGCATAATGCAGCGCTATACCCGAGACCAGATCGCCGCCCGCGTGGCGCAGGACATTGCTGAAGGCGCTTACGTCAACCTCGGCATCGGCTTGCCGACCAAGGTCGCCGACCACCTGCCCGCCGAGCGCGAAGTGTTCCTGCACAGCGAAAACGGCCTGCTCGGCATGGGCCCCGCGCCCGCCGAGGGCGAGGAGGACGAGGACCTGATCAACGCCGGCAAGCAGCCGGTCACGCTGCTCACCGGCGGCGCCTACTTCCACCACGGCGATTCCTTCGCGATGATGCGCGGCGGCCACCTGGACGTGTGCGTGCTGGGCGCCTTCCAGGTGTCGGCCGGCGGCGACCTGGCCAACTGGCACACCGGCGCGCCGGACGCGATACCGGCCGTGGGCGGCGCCATGGACCTCGCCATCGGCGCCAAGCAGGTGTTCGTGATGATGGACCACCAGACCAAGAGCGGCGAAAGCAAGATCGTCCGGCAGTGCAGCTACCCGCTGACCGGCGTGGCCTGCGTCAACCGCATCTACACCGACCTGGCCGTGCTGGACGTGACTCCGGCCGGGCTGGTGGTGCGTGAAATGGCTGAAGGCCTGAGCTTTGAAGAACTGCAGGCCGTCACCGCTGCGCCGTTGCTGCAGCCCAACTGAGGACAGACTATGAAACCTGCATACATCTGCGACGCCATCCGCACCCCGATCGGGCGCTATGGCGGCGCCCTGAAAGACATGCGCGCCGACGACCTGGGCGCGGTGCCGCTGCGCGAACTGATGCGCCGCAATCGGTCGGTGGACTGGCGCGCGGTGGACGACGTGATCTACGGCTGCGCCAACCAGGCCGGCGAGGACAACCGCAACGTGGCGCGCATGTCCTTGCTGCTGGCCGGGCTGCCGCTGGAAGTGCCCGGCTCCACCGTGAACCGCCTGTGCGGTTCCGGCATGGACGCGGTGGGCACGGCGGCGCGCGCCATCATGGCCGGCGACGCGCAGCTGATGATTGCCGGCGGCGTGGAATCGATGACGCGCGCGCCGTTCGTGATGGGCAAGGCCGACGCCGCGTTCTCGCGCAGCGCCGCCATCTACGACACCACCATCGGCTGGCGCTTCCCGAACCGCCTGATGAAAGAGCTGTACGGCACGGACGCCATGCCGGAGACGGCCGAGAACGTTGCCGATGAGTTCAAGGTCAGCCGCGCCGACCAGGACCGCTTTGCGCTGGCCAGCCAGGAGAAGACCGCGCGCGCCCAGCGGGACGCGTTGTTCGCCGATGAAATCGTGCCGGTGCTGATCCCGCAGCGCAAGGGCGATCCGGTGCGCTTCGAGCAGGACGAGCACCCGCGCGCCACCTCGATCGAGGCGCTGGCCAAGCTGAAAGGCGTGGTGCGCGCCGACGGCAGCGTCACCGCCGGCAACGCGTCCGGCGTGAACGACGGCGCCTGCGCGCTGCTGCTGGCCAGTGCGGATGCGGTGAAACAGCACGGCCTCACGCCGCGCGCCCGCATTCTCGGCATGGCCACGGCGGGCGTGGCGCCGCGCGTGATGGGCATCGGCCCGGCGCCGGCCACGCAGAAAGTGCTGCGCCAGCTGGGCATGACGCTGGACCAGATCGACATCATCGAGCTGAATGAAGCCTTTGCCTCGCAAGGGCTGGCCGTGCTGCGCGAACTGGGCCTGCGCGACGACGATCCGCGCGTCAATCCGCTGGGCGGCGCCATTGCGCTGGGCCACCCGCTCGGCATGAGCGGCGCGCGCCTGGTCACCACTGCCATGTACCAGCTGGCGCGCAGCGGCGGGCGCTACGCGCTGTGCACCATGTGCATCGGCGTGGGGCAGGGCATCGCCCTCGTCATCGAGCGCGTTTAGTTCCATGCTGGCCCGTACCGCGGCGGCAGCGCTGGCGCGATAGTGGCCGGACAGTGACGCGTTCCGGCCGTGCTGCGGCCGTGCCGCCGCCGTGCTATCGTGCGGCTGGGCCGGGCCATGCCGGCGGACGAGACGGAGGCGTTGGTGTTTTCAGTTAATGTTGGGCCGCTGGTGCTGCAAGCCAGCCATGTGCTGCTCGCCATGGCGTTCGGTATCGCCGCGGGGGTGGGCTACCTGGCGGGCCGCAAGAACAAGGTTAACGTCACCGGCATCTTGCTGGACATGGTGCTGGCCGCGCTGGTGGCGGGCCGCATCGCCTTCGTTATCATCCGTTTCGACGATTTCCGCGGCGCGCCGTGGTGGGCGGTGTTCGATATCCGCGACGGTGGTGGCAACTGGCCGGCCGCGATTGCCGGTGCGCTGGCGGTCGGCGTATGGCGCTGCTGGCGCAAGCCGCAGCTGCAGGCGCCGCTGGGCGCCGGCCTGATTGCGGCGGTGTTCGCATGGGACATGTCCGGTTCGGCCATCGCGCTGCGCAGTGCGCAGGGCGCCGCCGCGCCGGCCGCCATCCGGCACATGGCCGGGGGCAAACCGATGGTGGTGAATTTCTGGGCCAGCTGGTGTCCGCCGTGCCGGCGCGAGATGCCGGTGCTGGCTAAAACGCAGCAGCAGCGCCGCGACGTGGCTTTCGTGTTCGTCAACGAGGACGCCGACGCGGCGGCGGGCCAGCGCTTCCTGTCCGAGCGCGGCTTCGCCGTGACCAATGCCGTGCACGACGCGGACGCCGGTATCGCCCATGCGGTAGGCGCCTCCGCCTTCCCCACCACGCTGTTCTACGCGGCCGACGGCAAGCTGGCCGGCCTGCACGTCGGCGAGCTGTCGCAAGCCTCCCTCAACGCCTACCTGGAAAAGATAGCCCGCCCGAAGTAGTCCTGGGCCGGGGCGACGCACTGGAGCAGCGGTACAGCGGGCGGCACGGTGTGACTGCGGGCATGCGGGAGAAGCAGGGCCTGGAGCTGGCCGTTAGCAACGCTGTCCCAGGCATTGCGCCCGAGCGCCTGTCCAGCAGGCTGCACGGCGGCGCTGGGTGCGTACACGGCATGCCGGGAAAAACGGCGACCTTTGCGCAGGCCTTCGCCTAGTTGACACCGTAGGCCGCAAACTGTGAGGCGACCTGCGGTTTCAATGAGACTGCGGCGTTGATGTCCGCACCGGCGTCCCGATGCCGGCCCAGCTTGCGTTTGGCGAGGCCCCGGCCGTAAAGCGACTCGGCGGACTTCGGCCGCAGCGCTAGGGAGGCCGTGTAGGCGGTTTCGGATTCCGAGTACCGTCCCATGCGCAGCAGAACGAATCCTTTGCTGTCATATGCACTCGCAAGTGTTGAGTCCTCTTCCAGGGCTGCGTTGCACGTTGCCAGAGCCGTGTGCAGCGAAATGTTCTGCGTAGCCAGGTACCAGCAGACATTGTTTTGCCCGATTGCGGTCTTGCTGGCAGCTTGCGCGGCGGCGAAGTCGGCTTCGGATGCTGCAACATTGCCTTGCTTGAAGCGGACGACGCCGCGTTCCAGCAGCAACTGCGCGCGGTTCCGGTCGTTTTGTGTGCGGGCATCGAGGGCCGCAGTATAGGCGCTGATTGCTGCTTCGTAGTTCCGCGCACCCGCTTCCAGTGCGCCGCGCAATTGCAGCGCGGCGCTGTTTTTCGGATCGAAAGCGAGAGCGGCTGCCAGCGCCGCACGACGGCCTGCGAGGTCGCTGGCGGGCAGCAGCTCGGCACGATATAAGGGGATGTTCACATCGGGCGCGGCAGCCGCGCCGCGATCCAGCACATCGAGCGCTGCTTTGCGCTGGCCCAGCAGCATGCGGATTTCCGCTGCCGTGGTGTACGCTTCCGGATTGTCGCCGTCTGCTGCGATCAGTGCGGCGGCCTGGGTTTCGACATGTTTCGGCTCGCCCTTGGCATGCTGCAGCCGCGCGGCGATGAGATAGGGGGTGGAATTGTTCTTCGGCTGCAGGCGAATGGATTCCAGTGCGTCGGCCAATGACTGGCGAGGCTGCTTTTCCTGCTCGTAAGCAAGGGCACGGTGGGTGTAGGCCCATGCGTCGTTCGGGAAAAGCTGAATGATACGGGTGAAATCGGCTAGTGCATCCTGGTAGCTTTTGTCGTGCATAGCCAATATGCCGCGCACCCGCAGCATGACGTGGTTCGAACTGTCGAGCAATGCGGCATGTTCCACGTCGCGCCGGGCTTCCCCGTTCCGTCCCAAAAGCAGGTAGATCCGCGCACGGCAACCATAAGCACGAGCATCCTTGGGGGCTTCGCTGACAATCTGGTTACAGGTGGCAAGAGCGCCGGTCCAGTCGCCGCTGTCGGCTTGCTGGCCTGCGTGTTCTAGCAGCGTGTCGGACGCGGGAGTGAACTGCGCCATCGCAGGTCCTGGAGCGGAGGGCGTGTCCGGGCTGCCAGTACTGTTGTTGTTGGCTATGCGGACCAGCGCCATGAACGCCAGGACGAGCAGCCAGCCCCAATTGAAGGTACTGTGCTGCGCGTCACCGTAGGACGCGCTTGCGCGCTTGCGCCAGCCGGTAAAGGTGAGCTTGCGCCGCCATGCCGGCACCTGGCTATTTCGCTCGCGCCAATCGACGATGCAGGGAACGCTGGCGACGAGCGCGAGCCATTCGGGGAAGCGCGCGATCAGCGTTTCCAGCGTGGGAGAGTGCAGCACCAGTTCGCGGGTGCTAGGTTCGTCTGCCCGGCGCAGCCGCTCGATGAGCTTGCGCTGCTGCCCGCGCACCTCGTCCGTTTGCAGATCGAACATGGCGCGCTGCTCCAGCGCATTGTTCAGCAGGGCGCCCGCATATCCATGACTCTCGACGCGGCGGCGGTCGTTATTCCAATCGAAGACCCTGGCTGCCGCGATCAACAAGGCTTCATGTCCTGGCTGCCAGCCGGCCGCCAGCAGTTCGGCCACCATACGCTCGAACGCGTCGCGCTCGACGATGCTGCTCAGGCGCTCGTCGGCCAGGCTGAGCTTCAGTTCGCGCTCCCAGGGCGCGTCGTCGGTGGCCGCCATTTTCCCGGCGCTGCCGGCGGCCCGCTGCTGGAAGGCTGTGAACACAGCGTCGGCCTGGCTGACTTCGGCACCGGGGGACGCTGTCGTCGCTGTGGCTGGCCCGTGCGCCGGCGTTTCTGCTGGCGGCTCCGGCTTAGGCTGGACTGTTGCTGGGGACGGGCTGACGTCGACGCCTTCGCCCGTGTTCTCGCTGCGGTAGCGCAGCCAGTGCAACGCGGCGTCATAGGCTTCGCGCAGGGACTGGAACTCGGCCGGGTCGGTTTCCTGGTCGATCAGTTTGAGTTCGCGCGCGTAAGCTCGGCGGACGCTGCGCTCGTCGGCAGTCTCGGCAACGTCAAGCCGTTGCAGGAAGGCGGGCAGTGCGGTCATCGGATAGTAAAGCTGTCGTGCTCGGCTTCGTTGAGCAGCGTTTCGAATTCCCTGCGCTGCGGGTCTATCCGGCGGTTGTCCTGTGATTCCAGGGCTTGTTCAAATGCTGAAATTTGTGCGCCGAACCACTCGCGCTGATTGCCACGGATCTGCTGGTACAGCCGCTCGCCGCGCGCCAGCAAGGTACGGTGCTCCAGCCGGTCGCGTGGGTGGATCTTGAGTTCGGACAGGGCAACGAAGCGGGCTGCGATCTCGGCTTCCGTCAGCAGGCCGGGATTGCCTTCGATGACCAGCGTGTGCGTGTGCGCTGTCTTCACGACCGTGGCGTCAACCTGGAGCAAGCCGTTCACGTCATAGGTGAAACGGATATCGACACCGCTGTCCTCTCGCGCCAGTTGGGGCAGCGCGAACTGCAGGGTGCCGAGGCGGACGTTGTCGCGGCACATGCGGGCCTCACCCTGAAACACGTTCAGTTGCAACTGCTTCTGCTGTTCCGCAACCGGGTAATAGCGCTTCACACGGCTCACTGGCACCGGTGTGTTTCGTTCTATAACCGGGTCGAAGTGTCCATGCGAGAGGCTGCCGTCACCCAGCGTCATCGATACATCGATGCCCAGCGAATATGGCGCGACGTCCGTCATTACCACCTCGTTCAAGGCGGCGTCGCGCATCTTCAGGCCGGCCTGTACTGCCGCGCCCAGCGCCACGACTTCGTCGGGATTGATGTCGCACGATGGGAAGCGGCCGAACATGCGCGCTACCAGGCGGCGCACCATGGGCATGCGGGTTGCGCCACCGGCCAGTACCACGTTGTCCAATTCGGTCGCGCGCAGGTTGGCGTCGCGTAGCGCACGCTCGACCGGATCGCGCAGCCGGCGCAGCATGCCTTCGCAGATGCGCTCAAGGGCCTGCTCGTCGATGTCGAGCTGGTACTCCGTCTCATTGTGGACCACGCGGATGGCGGCAGTGGCGGCTTCACTGAGCATACGCTTGGCTGCTTCGGCCTGGGCGTATAGACTCTGCAAGAAGTAATGGTCGCTTTTCAGGCTGACCGGCACTTTGCGCTGCTCGAAGAAGTAGTCCACCAGGCATCGCATGAAGTCTTCGCCGCCCAGCATATTGTCGCCGGCCGAGGCACGCACCTCCATCACGCCCTCGAACAGGTCCAGCACCGACACGTCGAATGTTCCGCCGCCCAGATCGAAGACCAGGAAGCGGGTTTCAGCGTCGCGCAAGTGAATGCCGTAGGCCAGGGCCGCCGCCGTCGGCTCGTTGAGCAGACGCTCCACGCGCAAACCCGCCAACTGTCCGGCTGCGCGCGTGGCTTTGCGCTGCGCGTCCGAAAAATACGCGGGTACGGTGATGATTGCTTCGGTAATAGCAATGCCGAGCGCCGCTTCCGCATCTTCCTTCAGCGCGCGCAATATCAGCGCGGACAACTCTTCGGCGCGGAATTCCTTGCCGCCCAGGCGCAGGGTCTTGTCGCTGCCCATGTAGCGCTTGAAAACCGCAGCGGTGCGGTCGGGATGCGTCTGCAGGCGTTCGCGCGCCGCACGCCCGACCAGGATGCTGCCGTCTTCGTCGATGCTGACGCAGGAAGGCGTCAGCACCTCGCCAAGGCAATTGGGAATCAGGCGGGATGCGCCATGCTCCCAGACTGAAATCAGGCTGTTCGTAGTACCCAGGTCTATGCCGACAATCATCATTGCCCTCGCGCGATAAAAGAAAATTTTACCAGAAATGCAATTTCCATATGGAAATTGCATTCCTTTGCTTTGCTTCGGCCGCGCAGGCCTTGTACCTACTGATTCGGCGATGCCGTTGCCGGGAGCATCTGGCCGCTGTTCTGCTCTTTGCGGATCAGCCGGTCCGCCTGCTGCGCAATGAGGAAGGCGGCGGCCAGCAGGGCCGCGCCTACCAGGCCGATCTGATGCTTGTCGAGCATGGCGATGCTGGCCGCGCCGACGACGCCGGCGGCCGACACGCCGATGTATAGCGCCGCCGAATTCAGCCCCAGCAGCAGCGGCGCCGACGCGGGCGCCAGGCTGATCAGGCGGTGCTGCTGCGGCACCAGCAGGCCCCAGCCGCACACGCCCCACACCACGATGGACAGCGCCGCGCTCCACAAATGCGCGCTCGCCAGCGGCAGCAGCGCGAAGTTGACGGTGCTCAGCGCCAGCGCGCCGTAGATGATGGTGCGGCTGCCGAAGCGGTCGGTCAGCTTGCCGGCGGCCAGGTTGCCCGCCGTGGCCGCGCAACCCCACAGCAGCAGCAGGCCGGCCAGCACCTCCGGCTTGCCGGCGGTGACGCGGTCGAAGGTCACCCCGATATAGGTGTACACCGCGAACATGCCGGAATAGGCGGCCAGCGTGGTCAGCAGGGTCAGTACCACGCGGCTGTCCTTCAGTGGCGCCAGGCGTTGGTGCAGTGTGACGGCGGGCAGGGCGGGGATGTGGGGCAGCATGGCGCAGACGGCCGCGCCTGCGGCCAGGCCGACGGCGGTGACGAACCACATGGTGGCGCGCCAGTCCCCCAGGCCGCCGATGAAGGTGCCGATGGGCGAGCCCAGCGCGGTGGCGCTGGTCAGGCCTGCAATGACGATAGCCAGCGCGTGGGCGCGCTTTTCGGGCGGCACCAGGGAGGCGCCGGCGGCGGTGGCGGTCGGGCTGAACATGGCGGCGCCCAGGCCGGCGATCAGGCGGCTGGCCAGCACCCACTCGATGGTGGGCGCCACCGCCGTGATCAAATTGCCAATCACGAAGACCGCGAGGCCGGCCAGCAGCAGGCGTTTGCGCGGCCAGTGCGCGAGGGTGGCGGCGATGACGGGCGAGAGCAGTGCGTAGCTGAGCGCGTACAAGGTCACCATCTGGCCTGCGACCCCGATCGATACCCCAAGCGATTGCGCCACCTGGGGAAGAATGCCGGCCACGACAAAGCTGTCGGTGCCGATGGCGAACATGCCCGCTGCGAGCACGATTAAACGACGGTCCATGATGTTACTCCTTCAATGCGGGTGCCCTTGTGGGCGGATTTTTTAGTTTCATCATGAAACTTATCAGATAAAGTTGCGTGATGCAACTGATAGATTTAAAATCGTCCCCATGCAACGAAAAACTTTCGATGGAATGAACTGTTCAATAGCGCGCGCGCTCGACCAGGTGGGCGAGTGGTGGAGCTTGCTCATCGTGCGCGAGTGCGTTCTGGGCACGACGCGCTTCGATGAATTCCAGGAGCGCCTGGGCATCGCCCGCAACATCCTCACCAGCCGGCTCAACCGGCTGACCGAACTGGGGATACTGGAGAAGGCGCCGCTGGAGGGGCAGGAGAAGCGGCAAGGCTACCGGCTCACGCCCAAGGGCGAGGAATTGTTTCCCGTGCTGGTGGCTTTGCTGCAGTGGGGCGATAAATGGGCGCCAGGCCCGCATGGCGGCTCGGTGCGCTACGTGGAGCGCGACACGGGCAAGGAGCTCGAACCGGTGGGCCCGAAGTCGGCCGACGGCCGCCCGCTGGGCTTTCGCGACGTGCGCATGATGGCCGGCCCTGGCGCGACGGCCTCCACCCTTGCCAGGATCGATGCCCGCAACCAGGCAGTGCTGGGTGACAGCCAGGCGCCGATCCGGCAAGAGCCTGGGGCGAAATGATGCCGCCGTTGCCGCCTTAAAAGGACGGGCGTACACTGGGCAGCTTGCGACAACGCTGAACCGCTTCATGGTCCAAGCCGCCTTGGAGAAGGCCGACAGGCTCATCGGGCGGGAAAAGACAATTTACTACTCTGCAAATGACACCGCGATGTGCGGTTTTCTATGAAAAATACGGCACGCCGATGATTGATTTTCCCGCGTTGATGCAATTGGCTGAGGCCTCCGCTGCGGTGACGCAGAAATGCGCTTGCAGCAGCGTGCCGTTGGCGGCCTGGCAAAGCCTGCCGACGTCGCTGGAGCTGGAGAAGCTGGAAGAGGTGGGCACGCTGGTGGAAGACCCGTACGACGAGCCCACTTTCAAGGAATACCATCCCAACGGGACGCGCTACGAGAGCGAAGACGCGCCCATCGCGCCGCGCTACTATCCCGCCAACCTCAGCCAGGTGCTGCGCTGCCAGGTGTGCGGCCGGCATTTCTTGCGCTACAACGAGGCGGGCGGCTATTTCACCGAGCTGCGCATGCGCGCCTTGCGGCCCGAACTGCTGGTGGACGCCGCGCTGTAGCCTGCCGGCCTGCTGCCTGCGGCAGCTCAGCCCTGGTGGCCCTCGTGGATGGGCCGCCCCAGCGCCTGCCGCACGTCCCTGGCGCACGGTCCGACCCGTGCGATGAGCCCGCGCAGTTCTTCTTCGGGAATGCCGAATTCGTCGGTCCAGTAGCGCACTTGCTGCGGCTCGTCGAGTTCGATAATGGCGCGTTCCTGTGCTTCCCGCATTTTCTGTACGTCAGACATGATGCGCTCCTTCGCAGTGCCAATGCGGCATCATCGCGCGTTCCCCGCCGCGTTACGGTGCGCTCGCTAACGGAACGGATTGCGTTCGTTCAGCTCGCTGATGTAGTTGTCGATGCCGCCGCTTTCGCGTTCCAGGAAGCGTTCGACGGCGTCGGCGAAGGCGGGGTGGGCGAGCCAGTGCGCGGACCAGGTTTTTTGCGGCAGGAAGCCGCGCGCCATCTTGTGCTCGCCCTGCGCGCCGCCTTCGAAGGTGGCGATGCCGTTGGCGATGCAGAATTCCAGCGGCTGGTAGTAGGCGGTCTCGAAATGCAGGCAGGGCACGTGCTCGTCGGCGCCCCAGTAGCGGCCGTACAGCGTGTCCCTGGTATGGATCACCAGCGAGGACGCGATGGCGCGGCCCGCGCGCTCGGCCACCACCAGCAGGATGTTGCCGGGCATGCTGGCGCCGATGCGCTGGAAGAAGTCCAGGTTCAGATAGGGCGACGAGCGGTGTTCGGCGTAGGTGTTCGCGTAGCAGCGGTGGAAGAAGCGCCAGTCTTCGGCGCTGGCGTCGTGGCCGCGTATCTGGCGCATCGTCACGCCGGCTTCGCGCACCTTGCGGCGCTCGGCGCGGATGTTCTTGCGTTTCTTGTGTTCCAGCGTGGACAGGAACTGTTCGAAGTCCGTGTAGCCCTGGTTCAGCCAGTGGAATTGCACGCCGCTACGCAGCATGAAGCCGGCTTCGTGCAATTGCATGGCCTGCTCTTCCGGCGGGTAGAGCACGTGCGTGGACGAGACATCGGCCGATTTCTGCTGCGCCTGCAGCAGGGCCACCAGCGCCGCGCGTGCCTCGCCGTTGCGCGCCAGCAGGCGGCCGCCGGTGACCGGGGTGAACGGGATGGCCGACAGCAGCTTGGGGTAGTACTCGATGCCGTTGCGGTGGTAAGCGTCGGCCCAGGCCCAGTCGAACACGTATTCACCGTAGGAGTGCGCCTTGACGTAGAGCGGCATGGCGGCGGCCAGTGCGCCGCTGTCCTCGTCCCGCAGCGCCAGGAATTGCGGCTGCCAGCCGGTGTCGGCGCTGGCGCTGCCGGATTCGTGCAGCGCGTGCAGGAAGGCGTAGGACAGGAAGGGATTGTCCTCGCCCTGTGCCGCAAGCAGCGCGTTCCAGGCGGCTTCGCCGGCTTCGGCAAGGGAGGAAAGGACGTCGGGGCGGTAGCTCATGGGGGCATTTTACGCAAACTGGGCAACTTTGCACGATGGCTAAGGGCGGATGCTAAAATTGGCTTATCCATAGAGGAACCAGCCCGTATGTCGCACGCACCGCATTCTTTCTTCAATCTGTATTCCCACGACTTCGCGCGCCTGAGCGTTGCCGTGCCGCGCTGCCGCGTGGCCGATCCGGCCTACAACGCGGCCGAAACCGTGAAACTGGCCGAGCAGGCGGCCGCCAAGGGCGCCGCGCTGGTGGCGTTTACGGAACTGGGCATCTCGGCCTACACCTGCGATGACCTGTTCCATCAGCGCGCGCTGCTGGACGGCTGCCTGGCCGGCTTGCGGACGGTGCTGGAGGCGTCGACGTCGATCCGCGCCGCGCTGATCGTGGGCGTGCCGCTGCGCGTGGACCACCAGCTGTTCAATTGCGCGGTGGTGCTGTCCGGCGGCCGCATTCACGGCGTGGTGCCGAAATCGTACTTGCCGAACTATGGCGAGTTTTACGAGGCGCGCCAGTTCAGCGCGGGCGACGAGGCCATCTCCACCGAGATCGACCTGCTGGGCCAGCGCGTGCCGTTCGGCTCGGCGCTGCTGTTCGAAGTCGCAAACCTGCCGCTGTTCAAATTCCACGTCGAGATCTGCGAGGATGTGTGGGTGCCGATTCCGCCGTCGTCGTTCGCCGCGCTGGCGGGAGCGACCGTGCTGGTGAACCTGTCGGCGTCCAATGTGGTGGTCGGCAAGGCGGACTACCGCCACCAGCTGGTGAGCCAGCAGTCGGCGCGCTGCCTGTCGGCCTATCTGTATTCGTCGGCGGGGCGGGGCGAGTCCACCACCGACTTGGCCTGGGACGGCCAGGCGCTGATCTACGAGAACGGCGAGCTGCTGTCCGAGGCCGAGCGCTTCCAGGACGAGTCGCACCTGATCTATGCGGACGTGGACCTGGAGCGGCTGTCGCGCGAGCGCATGCGCCAGACTACCTTCGGGCAGTCGGTGCGCCGCCACCGCGGGGAAGTGGCGGCTTTCCGCACCGTGCGTTTCGCACTGGACCTGCCGGCGCAGCCGGTGCTGGCGCTGGAGCGCAACGTGGCGCGCTTCCCTTATGTGCCGTCCAATCCGGCGCTGCGCGACAAGCGCTGCAACGAGGTCTACAACATCCAGGTGCAGGCGCTGGTGCAGCGGTTGTCCTCGTCCGGCATCAAGAAGGTGGTGATCGGGATCTCCGGCGGGCTGGACTCCACGCACGCATTGCTGGTGTGCGCCAAGGCCATGGACCGCCTGAACCTGCCGCGCACCAACATCATCGGCATTACCATGCCGGGCTTCGCCACCAGCGCGCGCACCTTGCTGCAGGCGCGCCAGCTGATGGAATTCGTCGGTTGCAGCGCGTCCGAAATCGACATCCGCCCCAGCTGCATCCAGATGATGAAGGACATCGGCCACCCGTTCTCGGAAGGCGAGCCGCAGTACGACATCACGTTCGAGAACGTGCAGGCCGGCGAGCGCACCAACCATTTGTTCCGGCTGGCGAACTTCCACAACGGCATCGTCATCGGCACCGGCGACCTGAGCGAGCTGGCGCTGGGCTGGTGCACCTACGGCGTGGGCGACCATATGTCGCATTACAACGTCAACGGCAGCGTGCCGAAGACCCTGATTTCGCACCTGGTGCGCTGGGTGGCCGAGAGCCGCCAGTTCGGCGAACGCGACTCGGCGGTGCTGCTGGCTGTGGTCAACACGGAGATCAGCCCCGAGCTGGTGCCGGGCAAAGCCGACGACGGCGCCCCGGCCCAGATAACCGAAAGTGTGATTGGCCCATACGAATTGCAGGACTTCAACTTATACTACACGCTGCGATTCGGATTCGCGCCATCAAAAGTGGCGTTCCTGGCCCATGCCGCGTGGAGTGACCGCGACATCGGCGGCTGGCCGAACGAGGCGCACGTGGTGCGCAACCAGTACGCACTGAAGGACATCAAGCACAATCTGGGCATTTTCCTGCGCCGCTTCTTCCAGACCAGCCAGTTCAAGCGCAGCTGTGTGCCGAACGGGCCGAAAGTGGGATCGGGCGGCTCACTGTCGCCGCGCGGCGACTGGCGCGCGCCCAGCGATTCGGAATCGGTGGTGTGGATGGCGGATTTGAAGAACGTGCCTGAAGAGTAAGCGCGCTTAAAACGATTTATATAGGGAGAATTCCATGAAGCAAATTACCGCAGTGATCAAGCCGTTCAAGCTGGACGAGGTGCGCGAAGCGCTGGCCGAAGTGAACGTCACCGGCCTGACCGTGACGGAAGTGAAGGGCTTCGGCCGCCAGAAGGGCCACACCGAGCTGTACCGCGGCGCCGAATACGTGGTGGATTTCCTGCCCAAGGTGAAGGTGGAAGTGGTGGTGGACGACGGCGTGGCCGAGCAGGTGGTGGACGCCATCATCAAGGCTGCCCGCACCGGCAAGATCGGCGACGGCAAGATCTTCGTGCAGAACGTGGAGCAGGTGATCCGTATCCGTACCGGCGAGACCGGCCCGGACGCGGTGTAACCGCCGGGCCGCCGCAGGCCGGCAAGCTTAGTGGCGGCTTAGTGGCGGCCGAGCCGCATATCGAATTTCCAGGTCAGCAGGCGCATGACGGTGATCGCCGTCGCGCTTGACCACAGCGCAAAATCGTCCGACACCGAGGTTTTCTGCATCACGATGTACATCCAGCAGCCGATGAAGGCGCAGATGGCATAGGGTTTGCCGTCGCGGAACACCATCGGCACCTCGTTGCAGACGATGTCGCGCAGCACCCCGCCGAAGATCCCCGTAATCACCCCCATCATGGCCGCGATGAAGACCGGCATATTGGCCTGCTGCGCCTGCGACACGCCGGCGATGGCGAACAGTCCCAGGCCGACGGCGTCGGCCACCACGATCACGCGTTCGGAGACGATCTGGCGCAGGGTGCGGATCAGGGGCGTGGCGATCAGGGCCAGCACGAAGATGAGGATGGCGTATTCCTGGTGCTGGACCCAGAACAGCGGGCGCTTGTCGAGCAGGATGTCGCGCAAGGTGCCGCCGCCGAATGCGGCGATGAAGGCCACGGTGAACACGCCCACCAGATCCATGCGCTTGCGCCGCGCTTCAATGAAGCCTGAAATCGCCCCGACCAGGATTGCCACGACTTCGATGATGGTGATCAGGGAGACGTGCGGGATGTGCTTCATTTAACTGTGGGGTTGGCAAAGTTGCTAATTCCCACAGGTTAACATGCGCAAGCGGCCAGGGGTAGGGTAATTTGGCCGCGCTCGGCGGTCAGCGGCGCTCGGGTTGCAGCGCGGCGCGCAGCAGGACTATCAGGGCGCCTTCGCCGCCGTCGGAGGGACGGGCCTGGCAGAACGCCACCACTTCTTTTTGCACCAGCCAGCTGTGCACCATGGACTTGAGCACCGGTTCCTGGCCGCGCGAGCCGAAGCCGCGGCCGTGGATCACGCACACGCAGCGCATGCCGCGCTGGTTGGCGCGGGTCAGGAAGGCGCCCAGCGCGTCGCGCGCGCCGTCGCGGTTCAGGCCGTGCAGGTCCAGCTCGTCCTGCACCGGCCAGTAGCCTTTGCGCATCTTCTTCACCACATCGGGGCCGACGCCGGGCGCCGCGTAGTTCAGCGCCGGGTCTTCCTCCATATAGTGGTCCACCTCGAACAGGTCGGACAGCGACTCGCGCAGCACGTTGGCATCGTCCTGGCGCTGCTCTTCGGGCGTGAGCGGGCCGCGTTGCTTCGCCGCCGCCAGCGCTTGCGCGGACACCACGGGGGCGGGCTGGTGCACGTAGCGGTTCTGCTCCGGCATGCGCTTGATGTCGCCCTGCGCGCCCAGCGTGTTGCGGAAGATGTTGGCTTCCGCCGCTGCCACTTTCTCGCGCTTGACGCGCTCGGCTTCGGCGGCCGCGCGCGCCTCGCCCTGTTCCTTCAGCTGTTTGCCGAGGGATTTCAGGTCGGCGAAGTCTTTCAAGCCCGCCATTTGTTACTCCTGGCCTTCCAGGTAGCGCTGCGCGTCCAGTGCCGCCATGCAACCGGTGCCGGCGCTGGTGATGGCCTGGCGGTAGATGTGGTCCTGCACGTCGCCGGCCGCGAACACGCCCGGCGCGGAGGTGGCGGTGGCCATGCCTTCGGTGCCGGTGCGGGTCTTGATGTAGCCGTTGTGCATGTCCAGCTGGCCTTCGAAGATGCCGGTGTTCGGCTTGTGGCCGATGGCCACGAACAGGCCGTGCACGCTGATCTTGGTCTTGGCGCCGTCGGCGGTGGCCGCCAGCGTCAGGCCGGTCACGCCGCCCTGGTCGCCGGTCACCTCTTCCAGCGTGTGGTTCAGCTTCAGCTCGATCTTGCCTTCGGCAACCTTGGCCATCAGGCGGTCGATCAGGATGGCTTCGGCGCGGAACTTGTCGCGGCGGTGCACCAGGGTGACCTTGGTGGCGATGTTGGACAGGTACAGCGCTTCTTCGACGGCGGTGTTGCCGCCGCCGATGACGGCCACTTCCTGGCCACGGTAGAAGAAGCCGTCGCAGGTGGCGCAGGCGGATACCCCGCGCCCCATGAATTCCTG